>JAGVNL010000035.1 GCA_020053275.1 bacterium | reverse complement strand
TCTTTCGGGGTTGCTGGCGTACTCGCCAGTGCGTGGGGCTTTCTCCGAGCGTACGCTTCAGTTTCGCTTCACCACGCACGCGGAGCGTGCGAAGTCATTTGTTTTGGAAATAGGTGCGAGTTTGGTACAATAGAGACACCAAAAAAGACACGGCCGAAGCCATGTCTTTTTTGGTGCACCGGGCGGGATTCGAACCCACGACCAAGTGATTAAGAGTCACCTGCTCTACCGCTGAGCTACCGATGCCTAATTACTAGGCGATTTCGCTGTTCTCTAACGAGGCAAAGAATGCCACATAGATTGACCAAAGTCAATAATTGAGTTAGTATTGCGAGGGTTAACGAGAGGTTTTAGCTCAGCTGGATAGAGCGTCTGGCTTCGAACCAGAAGGTCGGGGGTTCGAGTCCCTCAAGCCTCACCAAAAATACGGCAGCTTCGGCTGCCGTATTTTTGTGTTATGATATTCGTATATGAACGACTTCCATACGACAGCTGTACCGATGAGTAGTAATATCACGCCGAAAACTTTTAGCCCGAGCCAGATGGCTCCCCTACTGGCGCAACATGCGGCGAGTAGACGGGAGGATACAGTGGGTGAAGAGAGTGAGAGCTTGAAGCATTTGGTGGCGCAGCCTTATGGTGAGAGGGCGCATAAACCGGTGAAGGCCGAGGCGCCGAAGGCTAAGAAGGTTGAGGTGAAGGTGCATGAAAAGATAGAGCCGGAACATGAGACCCATCACGGCGGAATTACGCTCAAGACAGGTGGGGCGTTAATCGTGGAAGGAGCGCGAGGTTTACGGCGCCAAGTGGCTAAAATGGTGCATCACGGCAAGTCGACCTATGCCGGTTTGAGTCACGGTGACCAACATTTATTTGTGGATAAGATTGTGAAGCATGCGAGGGCCTTGACGACTGGGTCCAAGATTGGCTTTACGACTCGGCGAAATATTAAAGAGTCCATTCGCGGTGATTACTTGAAGGGTAAGATTACTTCCACTGACGTCAAGAAAATGAACGAACTAACTGACACTTTACATTAGTTTATGCTCGAAAAAATCTTCTTGACCATGCTGTTGTTCGTGCCGATCACGCTCGTGGCACATTTCCTCAACCTCTCTCCCCTCTTGGTCTTCTTCCTTTCGGCTGTCGCGATTATTCCGCTGGCGAAATTTATTGGTGAGGCCACGGAAGAGTTAGCAGTGCATACTGGGCCAGCGCTCGGCGGATTATTGAGCGCGACGTTTGGTAATGCGACAGAGCTGATTATCGCAATTTTTGCGATTCGAGCAGGACTGGTGGAGGTGGTTAAGGCGTCGATTACTGGTTCGATCATCGGCAACTTGCTGTTGGTGCTTGGCATGTCCATTTTCTTTGGTGGGCTTAAGTTCAAGAAACAGAAGTTTAACAAGACGCTAGCCATGGCGAGTGCGGCGACTTTGCTGCTCGCAGTCATTGCTTTGATCATTCCAGCAATCTTTGTGATTACGGCGCCAGAAGCTGGCAACTTCGTGATTGAAGAACTGAGCGTGGTGGTGTCAGTCCTGATGATTGGCGTCTACCTAGCCAGTCTATTATTCGCACTCAAAACGCATAAACATCTTTTCGCGGCGGAAGTTGGCAAGGTGGAGGCTAACTGGAGCCTCGGGAAAAGCTTGCTCATCCTGATAGTATCTACTCTCGCGGTGGCTTGGATGAGTGAAATTTTGGTGGGTGCCATTGAACCGGCGGTGGAAGTACTTGGTTGGACCGACCTGTTTATTGGTGTCATCTTTATTGCGATTATTGGTAATGCGGCGGAACATAGCAGCGCGATTACCATGGCTATCAAGAACAAAATGGACTTGGCGTTGCAGATCTCCATTGGTTCCGCTACCCAAATTGCCATGTTTGTGACGCCAGTACTGGTCCTCATAAGTCTGCTCTTCCCGACCCCGATGAGCCTTATCTTCAACACGTTTGAGCTGGTCGTCATTCTCTTCTCCGTGTTCATTGCTAACTTGATTATTCAAGACGGTGAGACTAATTGGTTTGAGGGTCTGCAGCTGCTCGTGGCGTATGGGATTATTGCCGTGGCGTTTTTCTTTCATCCGTAAGTATGGCAAAATCACAATTGATGCGAAGGTTCTCCAAGGAGCAAGCGCCGGAGGAGAGACAGAGGACTGCTGAGGCAATTAAGGCTAGCCGCAGTGAGCATTTTGCTAGACGGGCAGAAGTTGAGGCGCAGATGCCAGAACGCGAAAAAGAATTGGCGAAAAAACTACTAGGATTGACAGAGCTATCTAATAAGCTAGATCAGCTTAATTCTAGCCGTTTATCCGAACTAGCTAACTACTTCAAAATTAGGAAAATGAAGGCCGACTTGGTAAAAGGTCAAACGAGTTACGATGAACTGGAACGCCAGCACGCTATACAGTCAGCCGAACACAAACAACTCGTCGATAACAGCCACATGGCACCAAAAATGCAAGAGGCGGCGGGACTACTGGATAAGTTTTATGCTGAACAAGAGGCCAAGTGGACCAATGCTGAGTATAGTAAAGAAGACATTGCAGAAAACTTCTCTGAGGAGCATTTGGCGTCGTTGTCTACAGATGACTACATCAAGCTACTCAAAAGATTTCCAAATAATATGGTAGCTCACGTTACGAGACAAGGTATCCGTGACCACGTCGGTATGGTATTTCATACCGCCGGCGAGGGCGCCTACACTGATGCTTTCATGAAAATGACTGCCGACGGCCGACTTCGTTCGCCGCTTGGTGTGTATATGTTGGAGAAAGAAAAGGATGAGGCGGTGGCCGAATATCTACACCTTGAAAACGCAGAGAGCAAAGAACAGGCCCAGCAACGACTAGATAATTTGCTTAGCGGAAGCGATCAAGGTAGCTACGCCGATAGTGCTGCAATTCATTTTGCAACTGAGATGGCGGCTAATCATCTGTACGGTTCAGAAGAAGGCAACGAGGTCACCATTATTTACCCGTCAGCTTATATAGCTTCGCAATATCACTTTAATGGATCTCTCGCGAGTGGAGATAGTAGCTACTGGAATGACCAGTGGGTATGGGCCAATGAAGAAAAGGGTATGGATTTGGCAGCTGGCTTAATCTTTATTCCGGCTGAAACTCCGGTTAACCCCAAGACTGGATCACGTTATGAGTTGGACGAGAAGATGGAGCCGGCAATAGATACGGACTCACTGGAGAAATTGAAACAAGTTTTTGTTAGTGACGACTTTTTAACTTTTGCTAAAGAAGCAAAAACTGCCTTGAAAACTGGTAATGATTATGAATTGAAATGGAATGATCCTAAACTGGAGTGGGGATACAAAGCTTATTGGGAAGCTGTTAAACCTCTACAAGACAAATTGATAACCGAATTTGGGATAACTGACAAGAGATTGCAGTTCTCCCTGCTTGACAGTGCAACCCTGACTAGCCTAGCCATCGACAAGGATAATCAGTCAAATCCCACGCATGTCATTACCGAAGCCATGAAGAAAAATGGTGTTTTATTCAAGGAGGCAAAAGAGACGGTAAAATCCAAAGACTTCTGGGAAAATTATCTTAAGGAGCATCCGTCTAAAACTCCATTAAAAATAGTTTTTTATCAAGGTACGGACCCGACTGAGGCTATACATAATTGGCGACGTGAGAATGGGCTGGAAAAACGGAGTAATGATGAGAATATAGGCTTCCCAGAGCGTCGTGTGCAACGCGATTCTCCTGAGGCTAACGTCGGCGCTGAACGATTTCGCTCGATTGCTCAAAAAATTATTGATGAGCGATGGCCAGAAGCTCAAGCTAAAACACTTGAAGAGCATGTGTATGATACGGACGGCGAACTAATTCCGCCAGATGATGACGATCTCCCACCTCCACTATTAAAATAATTTACCATAAATGACGCTCCCCGCCCTTACGGGACGGGGTTTCCCGCATCAGCGGGCTACATTTCGATTCTCGTTCCTGCGCTGTCCTCCTTGCCTTGCTGTTCGA
>JAGVNL010000029.1 GCA_020053275.1 bacterium | reverse complement strand
CACGTCGGTCGCGACCGACGTGGCGAGCGACTGCCATGTCTCCTGCGCCAAGCGACGGCCGACCCGAGAAACTCATGCCTCGCCGCATATTCTTACCGGTCGAGGCGGATTTTGAAGAGTTTCTGGGCTGAGGCCTGAGCGCGAAGCGGGAGACATGGCAGTCGCGAGCGACCTTAGTTATGGCGTCCACCCATCTTCGTCTTTACTCTCTTCATCGGCGTCCTCGCTTCACCGTGTTTTCGTTGTACTGCGAACACGCGGATAGAGATTGGTGTACCAGTGAAGTTGAATTGCTCGCGCATCAGTCGTTCCAAGAACTTCACATAGCTTTCTGCCAAGGCATCCTCACGAGGTGCATTGATAGTCAAGCGGAAACGAGGCGGGTTAATAGTTGTTTGCACGAACTCAGTAATGTTCGGGTGCCAGGTACCTTTATTTTTGCTTGGTTTGTGGCGTGCGATACACTTAGAAATAAACTCCTTGCATTCGGTGTCGAGTAACTGCGTAAAGCGACTGCTAAACACACTTGAAATCTTTTTCATTATGTCGCCTACGCGTTGACCAGTCAAAGCAGAAATGAAAAGAATCGGCGCGTAACTAATTTGCGGCAGGTGCGCCCGAATGTATTCCTCGTACTTTAGAATGGTGGTCGTATCTTTTTCTGGAATCAAATCCCACTTGTTGGCAATAATGACGACGCTTGTTCCATGTTCCGCAATCAATCCAGCCAACCGCTTGTTCTGCACATCAATCTTCTGGCTCATGTCGAGCACGAACAGCACCACATTCACTTTCTTTAACAACTCCACCGTTTGCTTCACCCCGTGCTTTTCCAAAAATGAACCAGTCTGCAAACGGCGCGATTGGCGCCTAATTCCGGCCGTGTCCACAAAAACATAATTCTGCCTGCCAATCTTGACGCTCACCTCGTTTGGCTGACGGGTAGTGTGTGCCAAGGTCGACGCTATAAAACGCTTCTCACCCAAAATCGCATTTAGCAATGTTGACTTACCAACATTCGGTTCACCAAGCACTGCAACCTGCATCGGAATCACCGTCGTTACATCAGTTGGCGGAGCACCAGCCTTGGTCAGGCCAATGTAGACCTCGTCGAGCAAATCACCAGCTGCAATGCCTCGTGCGGCGGAAACGGCGAGTGGTCGGCTAAGCGGCCATGACTTCCAAACATCACTTTCTACGCTGGCTCGCAAGGCTGGAGTGTCTGCCTTGTTGCCAACCACAATCACTGGCTTACCAGCTGCAAACAATTTTTTAGCAATAACATAATCATCGACAGTTGGGCCGACGGTAACATCCACCAAAAAACACACCAAATCCGCTTCCTTAATCGCGAATTCTGTCTGCTCAATCACACCTCGTTCAATCTCGAGCTTTGGGCCAACATCTAGCCCACCAGTATCAATCAAGCGAATAATCTGACCGCGCCAAATACAATCTGCCTCAAAACGATCGCGAGTGGTTCCGGCGACATCGGACACGAGAGACCTTTGCTCTTCAATCAATTTATTAAAAAGCGTCGACTTTCCAACATTCGTGCGCCCAATCAGCGCCACTTTTGGTATTTTAGTAACTTCAGGAGTTGTAGTAGGCGACATAGAGCTATTTCAGGACTAATGAAGTAGCATCTTGTCCGACAACGATCAAAAAGTCAACTTTTTCGCTTGTTTTAGCCTCACCATTATCAGAAATAGCTTGCAAACTGGTCGGCACAACATTGTCGGCATAGGTCCAACCTTCGTCAGTGAGTACCACATCAGCCCCTAAAAACTGCTTAAGTGTTGCCAATTCAGCTGCTTTTCGGCCATTTGTGAGGTCATAGATGGTTGTCCTTTCAACATCACGAACTGCCGCATTGCCAACACTCACCACCTCAAAGCTCGATCCCGCCAACCGAGCAGATGTTTGGTAGGCCAAGCCAGAAACCATCGTCCCGTTCTGTATTTCCACTTTTACTGCGGTCGTTGCAGCTAGGGTTGCCGGTGCAGAAGCACTGGCCGTTGCCCCAGCGGACACGAATAAGTTGGCGGCGATTTGCTGTACTTCGCTCCAGTTATCACTCTTTGGCAGAATAATAAAACCAGCAGTTGGCGTTGTGGTGCTATACAACGGGCTGCCCGGTGCGGTGTCGAGTACTTGCATAACAATCGCCTTGGTGTCGATGTTTGGCACATACTTCGCTAGCCTAATCATCTCCCAAATCGACAAATCAGTTGTTATGTTACTGCTAACAGTATTGAAAAGTTTGGTTAATTTGATTGGATTCAGCAACACGCCGAGCGACAACGCTTTATCTTTTACCGCCATTAAAATCTTTTGTTGCCTGGCTGCTCTGGCATAGTCTGTGCCTTCACCATTATTGCCATGGCGTGACCTGGCGTAATCGAGAGCCATTTCGCTATCCATGTGCATGTTGCCCTCGGTAAAATGTAGCGTTTTATAAGTCGGCGAACCTTCGTATTCTGGGAATTGATAATCGTCAAAACTATGGTCAACATAAATGTCGACGCCACCCAACTGATCGATCAACTTAGTGAAGCCATCAAAGTCTACCCGGATCGTGTAATCAATCGGTTGAGCCATCACATCTCCGACAACTTCTGCGCTTAGTTTTAAGCCCTGACCTTTGCCTCCCATTTCTCCGTAAGCATTGGCATGGTTGATTTTGCCGCTGTTATAGCCAGGAATGGCTACATATAAATCGCGAGGAATAGAGAGTAGTCCCAGCTCGGCGGTGCTCGGCTTAAAACTGCCGAACATCATGGTATCTGCCAGTTGTGGGCCGTCGTGCCCAGTACCGCCGACTCCCATCAGTAAGAAGTTGATACGGTCGCTTTCCTCGCCAACCAGCGGTCTGTCAGGGCTACCAACCAGTCGTGCCATGCCATGAGTAATAGTCGCGAAAATGGATAAATTACCAACATCAGCCTCATCTCCGTGTGTAATGTTAGCAATTTTATACGAGAAAAAAACACCCACTAGCGCGCCCACAATCAGCACGCCAGCCACATATTTTCCAGTACGCGAAACCTTGGCACGCACCACGCGTTCCACTGGCACCTCATACTTTTGCTGCAAAAAATCCACCGAATGCTGATCCGACATAACTACTGGGAGTATAGCTGAACTAACCAAAAAGAACAACGCACAGCAGTTGCCCCTCACCCCATTTTCTGCTATTATTGAGCCAATAAAAGCGATGGTATGAAAAAACTAAATAAGCGCCGAGCCATTAGTAAGAAAGCTATACGAGCTTCGGCCGCACAATCCTTAAAGATGGAAGGCATCAGCCTGCGTCGCGCTTTCAAAGACACAGCCACTATAAAAAAACTCAAACAATATGGACGCGCCTTCTCGGTATAGTTCGACAGCTGGCGAAGCTGGGATAGAAGATGGTATTTTGAAAAATAAGCTGGATATCAAAGACCAAGCCACCCTCGAGAACAACGAAGCCATTTTTTAGGATCCGATGCCGCCGTTCCCAAAAACATTACCACAGCCTTTCTCTTAAAGATTCATGAATATTTCCTGGAACTATTGTACTCGTGGGCCGGCCAGATTCGTACCGTTAACATCAGCAAAGGTGACGCCATGTTCTGCTCAGCTAATTATATAAGCTCAGCTCTAGCGGATTTCGATTTCGTACTGCGGCAAAACACTCCAGACCCAGCTAACACTAAAAAACTAGTTGCTAATAAACTCGCTCTCGTTCATTGCGAACTCAATGCGATTCACCCCTTCCGCGAAGGTAATGGTCGAACAATCCGTGCCTGCATTACTGGCATGAGCCAGGACTACGCGCTCATGTCGAGCATTATCCAAGCTGGTCTAATCAAAAGGCGCGGGACTTGATTTTTCCTGGCTGAAACTCTATTATTGCCTCGTTCTAAATTGAGGCCAATTCAGGAAGTTCTATATGCGGATATTTAGCTCAGTTGGTTAGAGCGCTGTCCTCACACGACAGAGGTCGGTGGTTCGAGCCCACCAATGTCCACCAAAAAATCACGACTCCGGTCGTGATTTTTTGTAAAATCTTCCTTCCATTACTCACGAAGAGATGACGATAGGGAATAATGTCATGCCAGCCTTAAAGACAAAAGACATTGAAAAAGAACATGCACGTATTACTAATTTACGACCAAAAAGTATTTCAAAAATTTCTACCATAATAGCACCAGCAGAATATAAATCCTTGAACCTACCCCATCCATGGGGAAATACATGGGAGGTTGCTCAATATAATTATTAAGTTTTTACCGATTATCATATTACAAGTTCAGTTGGGATTTTTGTGTTGATGTGATACAGTCTAACTATCTATGCAATACACTGCTGTTATCCAAAAATCTGCTGGTTGGTACCTCGGTTGGATCGAGGAAGTTCCCGGCGTCAATACCCAAGGCAAAACGCTGAAAGAGGTCAAAGACAACCTTAAAGAGGCTTTGGTTATGGTCTTGGAGGCAAATCGCGAATTATTACTTCCTCTCCAAAATCTAACGCAACGGGTAGACTTCTATCCGTATGCCAAATCCCTACACTCGGTTAACCGTTAAAGAGCGTGAAGAAATCAGCCGT
>JAGVNL010000022.1 GCA_020053275.1 bacterium | reverse complement strand
GGGTCAGGTCTGGAATCGGGAATTCACGATTCCAGACCTGACCCCTTTTGATAATCTGCTATAATGGTGGTGATATGCTCGACAGCCGCAAAATACCAGAGAATGAGATACGAATTGTTTATGTTCGTTCTTCTGGTGCAGGAGGACAAAATGTAAATAAGGTGTCGACCAAGGCTCAGCTGCATTGGAACTTAGCTGGCAGCTCTATTTTTGACGCGTCGGAAAAAGCTAAACTACGAGCTGCTTTTAGAAATCGCTTGACCAACGAGGGCGAGGTTGTTTTGACCGCCAGCGAACAGCGAACACAGAGTCAAAACCGTGAAACTGCGCTGGAGAAACTCTACCGACTGATTGAGCACGCGCTGACGCCGCAAGCCAAAAGGATTCCAACGCGCCCAACTTGGGCTTCGATGTTGCGCAGAAGGGATAGTAAGAAACGCCGGACGCAAACAAAAAAACTGCGCAAGAATTTGGAGTAAAGGTTACTGGAGCAGTGACAAATAACTGGAGAGTAGAGTTGAGCCAAAAATCATAGTGACGACTGTTGCGCCAGCCATGAATGTTCCAAACGGGACATGGCTTGAGGTGCTGCGATGGCCGCCGAGTAACAGGACCACACCGCCAAACGCGCCGAGAATGTAAGATAGGAACAAGGCCACCATGCCAAGCGGCAAGCCAAGCAAGAAACCCATGAGTAGACCCATGCGGATGTCGCCACCGCCGACCCACTTGCCCTGCGAGACCAAGAATTGCACTGAGAAAAAACCACCGATAGCCAGGCCGCCAATCAACATGGAGAAGGCTGAGGCGCCGAGAACCAGGTTGAAGAGGATTACGAGGATTATGGCTGGGACAGAAAATTTGTCGGGAATGACGCTGAAGCGAAAGTCGTAGAGGAAAATTATTACCAGAAAAACCGAAACGACGGCGTCGCGGATGAAGAGGATTATTTGTTCAGTGCCAGTGATAAAGGAAGGGATGCCAAGCCCAAATAAAATGCGGCCAGCGAACAGGGCGAAAAGAAGACCCACAGCTAGCTCCACAGCTGGGTATTGCCATTCAATCGCTGCCGAGCAACGCCGACACCTGCCTTTGAGAACGAAATAACTGACTACGGGAATGAGGTCAAACCAATGTAGTGGCTCAACGCAAGACAAACAACGAGCGCGACTCATGAGCGGCAAACCGGCCTTAGTACGAAGCACGGTGGCGTTTACTATACTGCCAGTTAGGATGCCGAGCACGCCGGCTAGAATGATATAAATAACGATTGGCATAATTTTATAGTGAAGGACACGCTCCAGAGATTAGAGTCGATTCTGTTATGCAGTTGGCTCCCTTGGCTAGTCCGAGGGTTTTATTGGCGGCCTCTAACTCAAACTGCAAGTGATACGAGGTGGCGTTGCCGCTGTAACAGTAAACATTGGCCACGCCGCTGCAGGTGGACTGTTTTTTTAAGCCAGTCGTTGGAGGTGTTGGCACAACTCGCAGATATGAATCGGCGGGCGCAATGCTACAAGCAAAACCAGTGCCAGAAAGGCATTGCGTGCTGCCCTGACCTAGAGCAAGTGGATCCGACGAAACTGGGTAGCCAGCGTGGTCTGTAAAATATGACTCTAGAGAATCCTGGAGTTCCCTCACATGAGATAAACGCGTGGCGTCACGAGTATGCAGGCGAGCTGTTAAAACGGCGCTGGCTGCCAAACTGCCACATACACCGATAGCTAGGACTACTGAGAGAACTTCTATTTTTGTCATATTGCACTAATTATATCACAGAGCTAATAACCGTTTCATTTTGCTGACGAGGCTGCTTGGCGTAAGGTGACCTGTTAGCACATAATCAGCAGCACCTGCTTTTAGTGCTTCATGTATTTTGAGGTGATGCGTCTCATGAGCGAGTAAAACTATTTTTGTTTTTAATAATGTTGGAAGAGTTTGCAAGCGACGAATCTCGGCTGCGGCGTCGGCCATGTCATTAACATCGATAATGATAATATTTGGACGAAACTGCACGGCACGCAGCTCAGCATCAGGCAGCCTGTCCACAACCTCCGTCTCCCAACCGTCATGCTCAAACTGACGAGCAAAAATTTCTGCTAAATGCAGATCTTGAATAGCGAGCAAGATGGTTGGTTTTTTTACCATAAGTTAGCGGTCCTTCTCGCTGATGCGCATAGCCAAACCAACGGCAATACTAAAACGCGGGCCAACTTCGTCGAGTACTGGGCGAAGGCCGACAGGTGAGGCAATGCGGGCCCACGGATCACCAATGTAGACATTAACATTGAGCACTTTGGTTAGATATGGATCGAGGGCTGGTAGATGCGCGCCACCTCCTGTAATAATAATTTTTTCTACTGTTTGGTTGTCGTGAAAGGCTTGGGCAGCGTAGAGTTCCAGGGAATATTTTAGCTCGTGGACTAACGCCGTGAGTGCGTCCTGTACGGCTTTTGGCGGTTCTGCGTCATGACTAGAAAGTGAGAGGTCACATTTTACGCGTTCAGCTTCTGCAAAACTAATACCCATGCTAGAGGCAATAGCCGTGGTAACAGCTAGACCGCCGCCTTTCATGCTGCGATGCAAATACGGCACGCCCTTGTCGACGATAGCGATATTCGTTTGGTTGTGCCCCATGTCGACCAGCATGACGCGTGATTTGTCTTTACCGATTAAACTGCGGATTAGTGCAAAAACCTCAGTTTCAAGTGAGACGAGCTCGAGTTTTGTTTGCTGAAATAGATTTATGTATTTCTGGACTAAGGCTTTTGGTGCGGCTGTCACCAGGACGCGAATATTCTTGCCAGACTCACGGTTCGCTTCTTCATCAACGCCAGCTACTGGCTTCTTTTCATCTTTCGGTAATAGATCTTTGTCTAATATGTTCGAGTCGACAATCATGTCCGCCAAAGGCATTGGTAACAGCTTTGTAGTTTGCGTTTCGATGAGTGATTTTATTTCCTCTTTACTCTTGCCGGGCGGAATTGTAACGATGGTTTGAAAAACTTGAGCTGACGGCAAGGCTGTTACAACGCGTGTCGCCTTCATGCCGGCGTCTTTGATAATTTGTTTGATTATTTCGGCAGCTTTGTCTGGCGAGTCGAGCAAAGATGTTTGGTTTTCGTCAACTGAAGCAGCCTCAGAGTAACCATAAGTAGATAACCGCAAACGGCCTTTTTCTTCGACAAGTTCTACTATTTTGATGCTAGACGGGCCTATGTCGACGCCCAATAAACCGTCAAAATGTTCGCTGCTTTTACCGCTGAATAGACTCATAATATTGTTATTATATCATAAACCTAAATTGGTATCGATAGTCTTATTCACCACGGCATCAGCTTCGGTGTTGAAGGCACGCCTGACATGACGAAAAGTAATGTAGCGGAAGTGTTGTTTGAGGTTATAGACTTCTAAAAATAATTTTCCAAGAGCAGGATTTTTTACTTTGTATTGGCCGTTGAGCTGTTTCACACAAAGCTCTGAGTCAAGACAAATATCAAGATTTTTGATGCCGAGTTCGTGTGCTTTTGTAAGGCCGATGATGATGCCAGTGTACTCGGCGACATTATTAGTGGCATGGTCAAAGTATTTACCAACTTCAGCCAGGCGTTCTGTTTGGTTACCGTCATTATCGAGCTTAAAAATAACTGCGCCACCAGCCGCTGGTCCTGGGTTACCTCGTGCTCCCCCGTCGGCGTACATGCGTGCTTCGTAGGTCATAGGAGAATGGGGTCAGGTCGTGAATCGTGGATTTTGCGCATTTGCTGGCTTATTTTGCTTACTGTGGATCTATCAAGCCCGAGATGTATGGCGATTTCCGATAGCAAATACCCACATCTTATATGGGCAGTAACAATTGTGTGATCCCGCTCCTCTTTTGACATATCCTCGTCGAATAAGTCAGCTAGCCTTGGTCTCCCGACAACTCTGTCTGTTCGTGGTAGCTCCTTGATGTCGTCCGTCTTATCGTTCCAGTTCCATACTTCATGCAAAAACTGTGGACTGCCAAGGACAATCCCCTGTTCAATTTCCTCGAAAGGTGATGTGGCGCCGATGCCTTCAATTACAAACTTTTGATAGTTCTTTTGAGCTTGAGATCGACTTCGGTGAAAGAATTTTAATAGCGAGTTAGTAGCCAAAAATGGTGGTGACTCAACCTCGCCCAAGGTAGCCCGATAGCTGCTCCAGCACCACTGTTCTGGCTTCTTTACCAGTCCAGCTCGAACTGGATTAAGGACAACATATCGAGCCACCTCCATTAAATAGGTTTCTTTTTCGATAAGGAAACTGTGATATCGACCTTGAAATAAATGGCCAGTTTTTCTATGTCGCTTGTTGTGATCCTGACTAACTATACCGTTTAGATCACGCATAAATGCTGCGAGATTCCCATCCGGAGTCTCTATTTCCAGGTGATAATGATTGTCCATCAAACAATAGGCGTAGCAAATAACATTACGAATAAATGCGATTTCTGTCAGGATACGCAAAAAGTGCCTACGATCAATATCGTCAATGTAAATATTTTGTCGGCGATTCCCACGAACAGTGATGTGGTAAAAAGCACCTGGGTATTGGAGACGGAGTGGACGGACCATATTCGCTAATGAAATTGAAAAATTCACGATTCACGACCTGACCCCTTTTAAAAACCTAAATATTGTACTTCTTCATGTAACTCGAGGCCGACCTCGTCTCTTACTCTCGTCTTGATCAGCGAAATTAATTGCATAATTTGCTCTGCTGTAGCTGCGCCCTTATTTACCAAAAAATTACCGTGCGTTTCGCTCACCATGGCGTCGCCAAGGCGTGTGCCCTTCATACCTAATTGATCAATAATCCAGCCTGCAGCTAAACGACGCCTGACCAGCATATCTGCTGGAACCTCATATTTAGTTGCGAGTTTTTCAATGTCGCTGCTGGTGCTGAACTCATAATTCTTAAACATACAACCGGCAGAAGACGAACCGAGCGGCTGACTTGCCTTACGACTGGCGAGATTTTTTTCAAGCGCTGACATGGCTTCGGCGGCATCACCAACCTTTAGTAAAAGTGTGGCGTCGAGAATGACATCATCATTGCCGGCATGTTTGAGGACGCTATCGCGATAGGCGAATTGCAGCTCGGCGGGTAAAAGTGTTTTAACTTCACCGTTATGCAAAACACGAACGGATTCAAGGTTGTCTTTCATTTCGCCGCCAAAACAACCGGCGTTACCACGAACAGCACCGCCGATTGTGCCAGGAAGAGAAATAGCCCATTCAAAACCGTGGAGCCCGGCCTGTGCGCTGGCCCTGGCGACAACGGCAGAAATAACTCCAGCTTCTGCCATAACACGAGGACCGTCAATTTTTAGCTGGCGATTGGCAGCCTTAATTACTAAGCCGTCAAAACCACCGTCGGCGACCAAGGTGTTACTGCCGCCACCCAACACAAACCATGGCTGACCGAACTGTTTGGCGAGTGCTACGGCGTCAATAATGTCCTTGCTTGACCCAGCTTCCACGAAATAACGGGCCGGGCCACCAATGCGGAAATTAACATGCTTAGCCAATATTTCTTGTTCCTTAAACTTATTTCCGAACCGAGCTTGCATTGATTCGACGAATTCCATATGTGGAAAGAGTAGCATTTATTGGAAGTAGTGACTACCAGATGCAAATTAGTCAATAAAATTGCAAAATTCACGATTCACGACCTGACCCCGTTTGACCCCTTTTACACTGCTTGTGACATAGGCTACCATACCCATACTATGATCAATTCTTTATTTGTCGAGGACCAAGCTATTGCCCAAGCGCTAGAAGACGAACTCAATCGAGAACGAGATGGGTTGGAAATGATTCCATCAGAAAATTTTGTGTCGCCTGCGGTGCTTGAGGCACTCGGATCTGTGGCGACCAATAAATATGCGGAGGGCTACCCGGGAAAACGCTACTACGGCGGCTGTCAGTACATTGATGTGATTGAGCAGTTGGCGATTGATCGCGCAAAACAACTTTTTGGCGCTGAACATGTTAATGTGCAACCGCATTCTGGCGCACCAGCAAACATTGCTGTGTATACCGCGCTCTTGCAACCTGGCGATACTGTACTTGGCATGGATTTGTCGCACGGTGGGCATTTGACGCATGGCCACCCAGTGACAGACTCCGCAAAGCGCTACAATTTTTTGCGCTACAAAACTGACGCTAACGGCAATTTGGATTATGATCAGTTGCGCGTAATGGCTATCGAGAATAAACCCAAACTGATTTTAGTCGGTTATTCGGCGTACTCTCGTGAGATTGATTATGCACGGGTCAAGAAAATTGCCGACGAGGTTGGCGCTCTCACCATGGCGGATATTGCGCATATTGCTGGATTGATTGCTGGCGGCGAAATGAACAATCCGGTTCCCTTGTTTGATGTGGTTACCACAACGACGCATAAAACATTGCGTGGACCACGAGGTGGCATGATTATGTGTAAAGCGATTCATGCCAAAGCTATTGATAAAGCTGTATTCCCTACCCTGCAGGGTGGTCCGCACGAGCACAGCATTGCTGCGAAGGCCGTGGCGTTCGGCGAAGCGTTGCGCCCAGAATTCAAGAACTATGCCAGGCAAATTCGTTTGAACGCAAAAGTATTGGAGTGCGAGCTAACAGCGCACGGTTTCAAATTAATGTTTGGCGGAACAGATAACCATCTTTTATTGATCGATGTTACAAGTAAGGGCGTAACTGGCTTGATAGCGGAACATGCCCTCGACGCTGCTGGCATTACCGTCAACAAGAATATGATTCCAGACGACACTCGTTCGCCATTTGATCCATCTGGAATTAGACTCGGTACACCAGCCTTGACGACTCGCGGAATGAAGGAGGATGACATGAAAAAGGTGGCAGCGTGGATTAATGATGCCGTAGCTCACCACGATAACGCAAACAAATTAGCAGCGATTAGAGCTGAGGTTAAAGCCTTTACCGCCGCTTTCCCCCTCTACTCTCAGTTGAGTTATTTGGCTAATTAGGCTACACTTTCGTCATCTATGACGGAAATACTCAACGGTCGGGTTCTCGCTAATAACATTCGCGAAAAAGCGAACGAACGAATTCATAAGCTGTCTCACCCACCTGGGCTAGCTGTTATCTTAGTTGGTGAAGACCCAGCCTCACATTTATATGTCGGCCTAAAGGAAAATGCGGCCAAGGAAGTTGGGATATATATTGAGAAGTATGAATTGCCAGCCAAGACAAGTGAGGCAAAAATTATTGAGCTGATTGATGGCTTGAATGTACGACCTGACATTCACGGCATTTTGGTGCAGTTGCCGTTACCTGGTCAGAATGTCGACAAGATAATTGGGGCGATTGATTACAAAAAAGATGTCGACGGCTTCCACACTAAAAATCGTCGCCTACTCTTGGCGAGCACACCAAACCTAGTTCCACCAGTTGCGTTGGCTATTATGAGAATGTTGCAGGCTAGTCACACGCCGCTTGCCGGCAAGAAAGCGGTGATTATTGGCAACAGCGCAATTTTTGCTGAACCAATCATCGAGCTCATGAAAGAGGCCAGGGTTGAGGCGCAGTTCTTAAATCGCCATACAACTTCCCTCGCGGCAAAAACACGAGCAGTCGACATCATAGTCGTCGCTGTTGGCGAGGCGGAATTTTTGCAACGAGATATGGTAAAGGCTGGCGCAGTTGTGATTGATGTTGGTACAAACAAGAAAAATGGCGTGGTGGTTGGTGACGCTGCTCCAGAACTAATCGGTCATGCTGGTTTTTTGAGCAAAGTACCAGGCGGCGTCGGCCCGCTAACCGTGGCTTATTTACTTTTCAATGTAATCAAAGCGATGGAAGTACAGGCAAAGGGGTAGAATATTACAAAACCGCTACCACAATGTTTGCCGCAAAAATACTGGCGACGAGGAACGAGACCCAGCGAGGGAAATATAGAGCGTGTTTTGTAGTTTGTGGTGAAAGACGGAGGCGCTCGTAGGCAGCGACGATGCAGAGGCCCATAAGGCTTACAAATAGACCGCCAGTTAGGTCAATTACACGAGTTATGTTGCTCACGCCGAGAGCTAGAATTATTATTGGGATGCCGAGCGACAGAATTATTGAGGTGAAATAACGAAGGTGGAAGTCAAAAAGAAGCGTGTTATGCAACACAATGCCCTGTGAAATAAAAGCCGTCATCACCGTACATAAACCGATAGCCGAGGCAAGAATGACAATGCCTATGCCGAGAGAAGAACCTAGGCCATGAAGCGTTTCTGGTGTTGTACTTAGTCCGGTAACACCAACCACCACAAAAGCGAAGAAAGCGTAGAGAATGGCCACAAGAATCGTGCCAACTATTACTGCTCGAGGTAATAATATTTTTCGTAGGCCTAAAATGTCGCGCATCTCAGGAACCGCTGTGAAAGCTGTCATTGAAAAAAGTGTCACACCAAACGGTAGGAACCATGAGTAGCCAGTAGTGATAATGAAATGCTCGAAGGCGATATGAGGTGCAGCGAAGATTGCCAGTAAACAAATTCCAAAAACATAAAGGCCGATGATGTATTTCTGGAAGCGTCTGACGGCTACTGATCCCCCAGCGATTAGGATAGTTGATACTATAAAAAATATTACACGATAAACCGAGAGCTGAAGTGGCAGTAACGGCGAGAACACGGCGTAAGCAAAACTACCACCGATGAGTGTGTAGGCAACAAGAGATCCGTAAATACTGCCGAAGAGACCGATAGCAGCAAAGAAACCACCAACTGGGCCAGTTAGCTCATGAATGAGACCAACAAAACGATGGTGACCTTTGAGTGCGAGAGCCAAGTCGGCGAACATGAGAAGTGTGACAATCGAAATAATAGCCGAAACAGCCAGGGCGGTTAGGCCGACACCAAAACCCGCCTGACTGAAAACAAAGGGTAGAGCAAATAATCCAGCTCCCACCATCTGCCCGACAAGTGGGCGAATACTTGCCCAAAACAAGCGCATTTTCTCTGTCATATTATGCACAGTATAGCACACAGCTTGTCCACTTCCGAAACTGAGCTGAATGGGCTAACATAGCCACACATGAGCGATATTTCTTTGGGTAGGATTCCTCCTCACAATTTGGAAGCTGAAGAGTCCTTACTGGGCGCAATTTTGTTGGATCAAGAAACTTTAATGAAAATTGGTGATGATTTAACTGCTGATGATTTTTATAAGGACTCACACCGCATTTTGTTTGAGACGATGCAGGAGTTGACGGAACGACATCAACCGATTGATATTTTAACTGTCGGGAACAGGCTTGAAGAAAAGAATTTACTCAAGCAGATTGGTGGAAGAACAACGCTCGTTGAGCTGACAAACCAAGTGGCAACGGCTGCTCATGTGGCGCACTACGCCGAGATCGTTACCAAAAAATCTTTACTACGGAGGCTACTGCGAGCTGCGAGCGAGATTACTGCATTAGGTTACGACGAGACTGAGGACGCTGACATTTTGATTGACTCGGCAGAACAAAAACTTTTTAATGTATCGAGCAATGTCCAGAAAACAAGTTTTGTGCCGTTGCGATCCGTGCTGACGCAAGCCTTTGACCGGATTGACGAGTTGCATCGTGATCGCGGGAAGTTACGAGGCGTGCCGACTGGTTTTACCGGCTTAGATAACTTGTTAGCTGGACTGCAGAAGTCTGATTTGGTGATTCTGGCCGCTCGTCCATCTGTTGGTAAAACTTCATTTGCACTCGATATTATTCGCTCGGTGTCAATGCGTGCTAAGCAGCCAGTTGGGTTCTTCTCACTAGAAATGAGTAAGGAACAGTTGGTTGATAGGCTAATTTGTGCGGAGGCTGGCGTCGACCTGTGGAAGCTGCGTAACGGCAGGCTATCTGATACCTCGGATGATTTCCCACGAATTGGCGAGGCACTCGGTAAACTCTCTGAAGCACAAATTTTTATTGACGACTCGCCGACCGCGAACATCATGACCATTCGCAGTAAGGCACGACGATTGCAGGCGGAGCATGGGTTGTCGCTGATAGTTATCGACTACTTGCAGCTCATGGAGGCGCGCAAGCAAACTGACAATCGAGTACAAGAGGTGTCCGAGATTTCGCGCGGTTTGAAGCAAATCGCCAAGGAGCTTGGGGTGCCGGTGCTGGCTTTGGCGCAGCTCTCGCGTGCTGTTGAAATGACTAAGCCGGCAATTCCAAAATTGGCGCACCTTCGCGACTCTGGAAGTATTGAGCAAGACGCCGACATTGTAATGTTCTTGTACCGTAAGGCTGCTGATCGTAACTATTTGCCAGAAGAATTGACGCCTGACGAAAAGACATCGGCTGAGGTGCACATCGCCAAACATCGTAATGGACCAACGGGCATGGTAAAATTGTATTGGGATGCAGCCAAGACAAGCTTCAAGAACTTAGACAATTCACAGGCCAATATTCCTATCCCGATCACCGCAGGTGGCGCAACTCCGCCGCCTGGTGGCAGTGTCAACACTGTGAACCGAGAAAATATCGGGCTACCACCTGGGGCACCACCAAAAGGGTTTACGCCTCCGGGAGGTTTTAGAAAGTATAATCATTAAAATAAAAATCTATGTTCAACAAACTCAAAGAACTTAAAGGGCTCCGTGATCAGAGCAAGAAGATGAAAGAAATGCTCGACGATATTTTGGTGGTTGGCAGTGGTGCCCGTGGCGGCGTGATGATTACCATCAACGGCAGTCATGACATTATCGCCGTGAAGATTGACGATAGTGTAGAACGAGGTGCGATTGGCCCAGCTATTAAGGATGCTTTCGCTGATGCAAATAAGCAGTTGCAGGGGGAGATGATGAAAAAGATGAAGGAGATGGGCGGCATTGGCGGCTTGGGTGATATGATGAAAAATCTTGGAGGCTAGCTAAGGCTCGGCCTACCTATACAAATATTCGTTGGGTCCTGCCGCTGCGGACCCCGCTGGGTGCTCGCAAGCTGCGCGCCCAAGCAGGGGCCTCCCTCCGCGTCACCCAACTACATAGTGATCGTTTAACGCCTTCGCCGTCCTACTTGTCTCGTACTAGTGTGTTTTTATGCGGAATTTCCCAGCGCCAATTCATAATGCAACTGCCGCTTTGGGGAGGTTGCCGGGGGTGGGGCCAAAGACGGCGCTACGCTATACTTTTGCGTTGCTGCGGTTACCAAGGTACGAGCTTGATAATTTAGCGTCGACGATTAGCGGGCTCAAGAATGTACAGACTTGCAGCATATGTTTCGCCTATACAGAAAAACCAGAGTGTGAGATTTGTACTGACAGCACGCGAGAGTCAACCATGCTGTGCGTGGTTGCTGAGTCGCGGGATATTGCCACGATTGAGGCAACGCATGCCTACCGTGGAAGGTATTTTGTGCTGGGTGGCGTGCTAAACCCGATTGATGGGGCGACTCCGGATACCTTGCGCTGCCACGAATTAATAGCGCGCTTAACACTGCACCCAGAAATTGTGGAGGTAATTTTAGCCTTCAGTCCTGATGTGCATGGTGAAACTACAATTTTGTATTTAGGCAGGCAGTTAGCAGCACAAGGCAGGCGAACTACCAGATTAGCCCGTGGCCTGCCAATGGGTGCCGATATTGAATACGCCGACGAAGTGACGCTCGCCTCTGCTTTTACAGGCCGTTCAAATACGCAATAAAATCTTGGAGTGCGCGTTCCCTACCGCCTGGCGCGAACGAGTTGATGAGTGTGAAATCTGGCTCGAGATTGATCTTAGCACGAGCCTCATCTTCTGCTAAACGAGCAGTAATTATGTTTGCTGAAACGAGTGATAAGTCGCGCTGCTCAGGAATTATTTTTACAATTTTTGTTGGCCGCTGGCTAGCGCGAATAGCAAGCGCTGATGTTTCCAGCATAGCCCAAATTACATGATGCTTGGCGATCAGGCGTTGCAGCTCCGTCCGCGGCGTACCGTAATGGTTCCCGGCGAGCGTAACTGAGGTAACAAGTTCGCCGCGCTGTTCGAGATCTAAATATTCTTCTACGGATATAAATTTATAAAAACGATCGTCCTGCGGTTCACGCCAAGCCCTTGTAGTAACCGACTTCAAAACTGCAAACTTTTCGGGGTTGGTGTCGACAGCAGATAAAGTTAGCGTCGTCTTTCCAGACTGACTTGGCCCAACTAGAGCGATGATTTGTCCCATAGTAATTACTACTAATCTTGGTTATACTGTAGCTATGCGTCGTACTTTTCGCAACATCATATTCTTCGGCTTTGCTACTACTTTCATCATAGTGGCGCCGTTATTGGTATTATACACCGCTGGGTATAGGTACAATTCGTTAAACGGGCATATCGTGCATACTGGCGTGCTGTCGGCCTCATCCATGCCACGAGGTGCCACTATTTCTGTGCCTTCCTACTCAATAGATAAGAAGACGCCATACATTTTTAATCGTGTGATGCCCGGTGAATATTTGGTTACATTTAACAAAGAAGGCTACCACAGCTGGCAGCAAAAGCTCACCGTGAGTAGCGGGCACACAGCCTACGCTACCGATATTTTATTATTTAGGGATGCTTTACCGACGCTATTAGAATCGTTGCAGCTTAATCAAATGTCGCTAACACCTAATAAACATAACACGACTGGCGTACCGAGTAATAGTCCAATTATTTTGGTTATAAACAATCAGGCGGTGGAAATTCATGACGCTACCGCTGACGGTCAACCATTGATTGGTTTATTACCAAGTGCAAACTATCAACTTGGTGATGTCCGCGGTCATGTTTCTATAGTACTCAGTGACAACGGCATGATTTATGCGATTGATACCAAGGCCAGCAACCCGATTGTCTTGGCAGAACACGGTACGATTTATGATTTTGATACAACTAATAATCTTTTGGCATGGAGTGATGGCGTAGAAATTCATACTTTCGATCTGTCTAGCAAAACAGCAACATTCATAACTCGACAGAGTAATGCGATAATTAGTTTGGCATGGCAAGCAACTGGAAAAGCACTCTTGGCTAGTACTAATGACGATGTACTGGCGTTCTCGCTTGATAGCTGGAAGACTGTTACCACACTACTTTCCGACGCCACAATATTCTCGTTCTGGCTGAACGAGGCTCGTGACACAGGCTATTTTTACGGCGACTACAACGGTGCCACTGGCCTATTTATGTTGCCGGTAACCAAGTAATCTTTAATCAATAAACTGAAAGGTGATGAGCATGATACCGACTTCTTGATGATTTGGATATTGCGTTGAGAGCATGATCACTCGGTCATTGTAAGCAACGAAGTAATCCTGTTGACCGTTTAATGAAGTAAACTTGGTAGCTGGATAACCAGCAAATAAAAACTCATTTTTTATTACTCCGAGGTCTGTTGAAAAGTCGGAGAGTAAAGCTGCCAAGGGTCGTGTAGGCTCGACGATGGATAAATAAGTTGTGTTAGTAAAGGGGTCGACGAGACTTAGCACGCCGTCTGCTGATTGATAGATTTGCCAGTCGTCTGGATAGCCCATGCTCCACACCGCTGCGTCGTAGGTTTTCCAGCCTTCGTCTGGCAATAATGGCGAACGCACCACTCTGTCTGAGGCAGTTGACTGTAATGAACGCAAGCTCTGTTCACGCCGGAAAACTAGACCAACACTGACCACCAGAGATATGGCGACTAGTACGATGATGGCTGTAGCCAGCGGCGAAACTGGCGTGAGGTAATTACGACGCATAAATAGAGTGGTTATTTTATGGTGGCAAGGTATTCCGCGAGGGCTGCTTGCCGGGAGCGCATGGCTGGGAGTTTTGTGTTGCGTATGGCGGCGAAGGCTGGGCGCGGTGCGGGGCGCGGAAACTCACTGCCGAGCACTGGAATACGAGGAGTTGAGCTTGGGGCAAGCGCAAAAATTTCTTCCGCGAATTGGTACCAAGTTACGCCTTTTCCTGTGTTGACGAGATGATAGATGCCAACTGGAGTGTTGGTGGTGATTAGGCGAAGAGTTTCGGCAGCGATGTCGCAGGTATAGCTCGGCATCCCCACTTCCTCGTTTACGATGCGGAGTTCTGGTTTGGTTTTTGCGAGACCGGTGATGAGCTCAACGAAGCTCTGCTTGGCAGCACCAGATGTGCCAGCCGGACCGAAGATTTTACTAAGACGACAGAGATAATATTTTGCGCCTGATTCGATAACAAACTTCTCCCCCGCCACTTTTGTGGCACCGTACTTTGATAATGGATGAGTGGCGTCGTCCTCGGTATAGCCGTCAGTCTTGTCGCCGGCGAAAACATAGTCTGTGCTGTAATGCACGAGGAGCGCGCCAGCACTCTTGGCGGCGGCGGCTAGGTACTTCGGGCCGAGGGCGTTAATAGCGTAGGCGATTTTGTAGGTTGCTGGATCCTCGACTTTATCGACCAAGTTGTAGGCGGCGGCGTTGATGATAACCTCAGGCTTATGCTCGACAACGAAGGACATAACAACGGCCTCGTCTGTGATGTCTAAGTCCTCGCGTTCGGTGGCGAGAACGGTGTGACCCGCGGCAGCGAAGGTCGAGAGTAGCTGGGAGCCGAGGTTGCCGTGGGCACCGGTGAGGAGGATTTTCATATTAACTGTGGATAACTATCCGGGACGACGTCGGACTTCGTCCCT
>JAGVNL010000002.1 GCA_020053275.1 bacterium | reverse complement strand
TCAACGTCAGCTAAACCAACGACCACGCAAGGCTATTAATTATCTCACGCCCGAACAGGCAATTAACAAAATCGTTGCGTTAGAAGCTGGAGACTAAGACGATAAAAGACCTGAAATATGCCAAGCAACCAGCTGTATAGAACCGGAATCCACGAAGACAGTGGACGAACAACATCAGGAAATGATCACAGCTTTCTCGCACGATTTGGGAAAGAAACGCTAATGGTTGGCATTATTTTTGGCGGAGCCTCGGTCGAACACGAGGTTTCGTTATGGTCAGCTCAGAATGTCATGAAAGCCTGCTTGGAAGCAGGTCATAATGTAGTTCTGATTTATGTGAATAGTGACGGTTCGTGGTATCACACTGACGATTATAAAGTTCTATTTATCTCAGCTTCATCTTCTGAATTAGCAGAAAAAATTCAGTGCATTGCAGCCTCCCCAGTTACCATCACTCCAGGTTCCGGTTTATCGGTTACTGGGTCATCATTACCAATCGACGTTATTTTCCCGGTAATTCATGGGACAACGGGGGAGGACGGTGTGCTTCAAGGCTGTCTCGAAGTCTCAACAATTCCTTACCTAGGTTGCGGCGTTTCCGCCTCGGCAATCGGTATGGATAAAGTTGTTACCAAGATATTAGCTGCTCAGGCTGGTATCCCTGTAGCCAAATACATCGTTGCCACACCAGGTTTTCAACCTCTATTCGCTGACGTGGTCGCAGGACTGAATTTACCAGTTTTTGTTAAACCTGCCTCACTCGGTTCATCAGTCGGTGTAACTAAAGTTAGGAACGAAGCAGAATTTACGGCGGCATTAGCCAACGCTCTTGCCCTTGATTCTAAAGTACTGATCGAAGAGGGGATTATTGGTCGGGAAATCGAGTGTGGTATTTTACAAAATCACGGCTTGCGAGTTTCCGGGCTCGGCGAGGTGGCGACTACACACGACTTTTACTCTTACGAAGCTAAATATCTGGATGAAAAGGGCGTCACAATTTCGTTACCGGCCATTATTCCGGATGAAGCTAAAAAAATACTCCAGCACCACGCTTTGACTCTCGCCGAAGCGATTGGGGTACAAGGCCTGGCTCGCGTCGACTTTTTTTATTCCGATCAAGGGGGAGTGATTCTGAACGAAATCAACACCTTGCCAGGTTTCACTGCTTTAAGTATGTATCCCATGTTATGGAAACAGGAGGGTTATACAAGTATTGAACTAATCAACGCCTTGCTATCCAGTGCTCTCGATAGGTAATTATGCTCACATCAAACACTTATTTCTCAGCCGAGACCGTATGCCTTCGCTCACCCGAAGCAATTCGTGGCGCCCTCTTTTCCGCCGGGGCCACAGAACAAGCCGCGGCCTACCACCTCATGACCCGCGTAGCTGAAGCTTTCAAAGCCGCTGGTGGTCGAGCCCTCATGGTCGGTGGCAGCGTCCGCGACCTCATTCTCGGCGAAATCTTCCACGACCTCGACCTCGAGATTTACAGCCTCTCCGCGGACGATGTCGAGTTCATTGCCTCCCGTTTCGGCGAAGTCGGCACAGTTGGTAAAGCTTTTGCTATCGTCAAACTAGTCGTTGAGGGTGTCGACATAGACCTCGCCTTGCCTCGTTGTGACAGCAAAGTAGGGGACGGTCACCGCGGTTTCATCGTGGATGCCGACCCGCAGCTTTTGCCAACAGATGCCGCTCGTCGCCGTGACTTCACCATCAACGCCATTATGGCAGATCCCTTGACTGGCGAAATTATTGACCCCTTCAGCGGCCTCGCTGACCTCGAATTAGGCCTTCTCCGTGTTGTCGACGCCAGCACCTTCGTCGAGGACCCTCTTCGCGTTCTCCGTGCTATTCAATTCGTGGCTCGTTTCAACCTAGAGGTTGAGCCTTCGAGTTTCGATCTTCTAAAATCGATGATCCCAAGTCTTGTTACCCTCGCACCCGAACGCATTGGTGGCGAATGGCGCAAATTATTATTGAAAGCAGAGCAGCCCTCCCTCGGCCTCTCGCTGGCTCTCGATCTCGGCGTAATCGAAGCTCTCCACCCTGAACTTTTCGCCTTACAGTCAACGCCGCAAGAACCAGAATGGCACCCTGAGGGCAGCGTTTGGACGCACACACTCATGGTGGTCGACGCCGCCGCTAGCCTTGTTTGGCGTGAAGGCTTGGGTGCAGATCGTGCGCTGACCATTATGCTGGCCGCTCTTTGTCATGACTTAGGCAAACCTTCTGTTACCAATCTCGAGAACGGCCGTATCCATTCCCACCAGCATGAAGCAGCGGGGGAGGCACCAACCCGCAGTTTTTTGTCGACGCTTTACATTGGTAGCGACATTGTGGAAGTCGTCGTCGGCCTCGTTCGCGACCACATGAAGCCGTATCGTTACTGGCATGACGAAGTGCAGAAACAAACTCCAATTACTGACGGTGCCATTCGCCGCCTCGCTGTTCGCCTTAACCCAGCCACCATTGCTGAACTCGCCCTTGTCGCCGAAGCCGACCGCCTCGGCCGTGGTTATTTAAGCCCTCCCCCAGTTATGGGGGAGTCAGGAGGGGGCTTTGCAGCCGGCCTCTGGCTCACCTCTCGTGCCAACCAGCTGGGCGTCCTCACTTCACCCCCTCCTCACCTTCTGAACGGCCAGGAACTCCTAGATCTCGGTTTCCCTGCCGGTCCTCTCCTCGGCCGCCTCATCAAACTCGCCGACACCCTCCGTGACGACAACAATCTCACGCACTTCACTCTCATTTCCACTTTAAAATCCCTCCCTCTCTCACCCATTGCCACCCGCGATGTCACTGCTGCAATTGACGCTTTAGAGGCACTTCGGTAAGGTTCTTGGCGAGGTGAATAATGCTTCCAATTCCTCGTCTTTTTCGTGATCGTCGTCCCACCGACCCGCAGGAAATCATCGACGGCCAGGCTGGAAACCTGTCCTCGAACGCGATCATCTGTTTCGCTGAAGTGAGCGGATTTGCCGCCGATGTCGAGCGTGCTCTACGGCACAATCAAAAGGCCGAGGTGCGTCAGACAATGAGTGAACTTGGCTACATGATCCTCTACTCGGCTCGTGCCAACCCCTCTCATCGCACCGCTTAGCCATGACTCCGTGTTTCCTACGACCCGTCGTGTTCGCACGCCGGGTCTTGCTTTTCCACATCTTTACTTAATAGGCAATTCTGCTACAATCCTCACATCACATATCCTCATGCGGGTGTCGTATAACGGCTATTATTCGAGGTTTCCAACCTTGAGACGCGGGTTCGATTCCCGCCACCCGCTCCAAAAACTCCCCGGCTTCGGCTGGGGAGTTTTTGCTATGAAGTTTTTAAAAAATTCACATTAACCTCGTTACTTCGCGTCACAGCCTTCACAATCTTCCATACCCCATTACTCTCCTGCAACCTCGCCTCGGCAATACGGAACCCAGCCGCTAGTTTATGTCCGCCGCCACCATATCGTGCTGCGACTGCGGCCACATCTCGCCCGCGGGATCGCATACTTCCTTTAACACTCCTGTCATCACTTTCCCGCAAGATCAAGATCGCGTCAGCTTCATCAATCGACGCATTCAAAAAATTAGAAATACTGGAAGTATCAATTTCCGGATTCCCAAACTCCTGCAAATCGTCGAGCGTCAACGCCGTGCACAAAGCGTCAAACTCAGTATTAAAATGCAGTCGCGAAAACAATCTCCCCCAAATCCGCAGTACGCTAACGGACTTATTCATCATTGTATTCTCAATCACCGTATTCAATTTTGCGCCGAGCTTCGTCAACTCAACCGCCGCCTCAAACGCCGCCGTGGTCGTGTTGCTTGTCGTGAATAGGGAAGTATCAGTACAGACTCCCGTCAGCAAACACTGTGCCGCTTGCTTGTTCATGGGCAGCTCATTTCGTTTCATAAACCGCCAAACCACATCTGCCGTACTCGCAGCCCCAGGTTCGATTATATTGTGCGTGCCATACCGCGGATTGGTCGAATGGTGATCAAAAGTAACCAGCGGAATGCGCCGTGGCAGTAACGGTAATTTATCTTTTATGTACAACCCGTCCGAGCAATCGCAAATAATCATCAGGTCGACGGTAGTATCCGCAAAAACCAAATCATCAGTCCGTATCACTCGAACATTTGGCAAGAACGCAAACTGCTCCGGAATCTCCTTCGGTGAGTAAATCGTCACCGTCTTTCCCATTTCAACTAGCACCGCATACCAGCCCAAGGTCGACCCCAAAGTATCGCCATCCAGCCGTTCATCCGTCAACAACAAAACATGGCCGGCAGCCAGGAGCAAATCCACAATTGGCTTCTCAATAATGGTGGACATAGTAAGGGGGTCAGTTTACCGTTTTCGCCAATAAAATGCAATTTTTTAGTCTACCTCAAAGGTATACCCCAGAGGTAGACCAAACTACCGTTGACTATCTCCCCAGTATTCCGCTATATTCCAGCTGTCACTGGAGTTGACATCATGGCCAGATTCCGCCGCAACCGCGAACCAACCACCACCCCTCACCCCCTCACAATGCACGCTGGCATGGGCGGCGTCGACGGTACGGACGACCTCGAGCCTCGCCTAGCGCCAGGCACCGCCGGCCTCCCGCTTGAGGCGCCCTACAGCCGCGAAGCCTTCGACAGCATGATGCGCCGTTCGCCAGTCAGGTGGCCAGCAATGCGCTACGACGGCGACTTCATTCCGCCCGACGACAACACGCCAACGCCAGCCTCGCAAGGGTTCTCGCCCTGGATCCACCACGAGCTCAGTGAGAGGCTCAAGGACTACGCGCGATACCCACAGTTGTTGGCCCTGATGAACCTGGCAGCCGTCCCAACGGACGACGACCTGCGCCACATGACCCTCGACCAACTCCGCGCCACCCTCGAACTAGCCGGCTACCAGTCGCCGCTCACCAAAGAGCCCGATGACTGACGCCGCCCTTCTCGCCCAGTACCCTAGCCGCCATGTCTCAAGTCGAGGCACTGGCGGCCTCTTCTTTTTTTTCGAGCGGCTATGAAAAGCCCCCGCACGAGGGCAGGGGAGTCGAAGACAAGCAACATCCATTATGTTTTCTTACGCAGTGTTCTGCTCAGTTCTGTTAGTTCACTCAACTCACCGGCATCATTTTTCGCAACTCGCCTCACGATTTCCATATACCTCGCGATGACACAAAATACCTCCGACATCGTTAGACAATTTGGATTTTTCCTGAGGCCCTCCACATAGTCATCGAGTTTAACCTCAATGTAAGACAGCGGTAGGCCAGGTTCTGCTTTTCTATATTTCCAGTAGTAGTTCCTCGCTGGAAGGCTAAGCGAAAGTTCCTCGTTGAAATTAATCTCAATATCCCCACAGTACGAGGCACGAGACCTATTCTCTCCAGGAACAGGCTTGTCACTTCGAGCCACATCCACTGAAATATGTATATTGAACAGAGTATTGAACCAGATAGTCGAACGGTAGGTTCAAGGATTTATAGCACCACTTTGTGACCTTTTAAGGAGGAGGCGGTTTAGAGCCTGGTTCGGGGTTGAGTAGTTTAGCTTCTTTCTAGG
>JAGVNL010000017.1 GCA_020053275.1 bacterium | reverse complement strand
TCACTTCTTTTCTCAGTCGGGCATTTAGACGCTCGTCGATTATTACTTGAGGGAATCGACGGCCTTCAAAATGCTATTCCTCCCTCGACAGAAGCGACATCCCACTCGTCTTCGTTGACTACAGGCTCGTTAGAAATGTTTATTGTCTGCTATACTGGTGTTATGTTCGATAAGTATTTTGGTAACAATCGACCAGTGGTGAAGGCTGAGGTTCGGTCATTTTTGAGTTGGTTTTCGGCGTTGGATAAGAGAGAGGTGAGAGAGCAGGTGCGGGCGATTATGGCGAGGGCGGAGGAAGTGGTGCCTGGGCTCACGGCTTGGCGGATTACTCCACAGAGTGGACCGTGGCATTGTGAGGGGCCGCATTTGGCAGATCATATTGAAAGGATTTTGGTGGGAGTAATGAGCGATGGTGCGTTGCTGGAGATAGAGGAGTTTGCAGGTGAGAAGGATTTAGCGCTAGAGATTGCGGCGCTTGAAACTACCATTCATAAATATCGGGATTTTTTAACTGTCTTTGCGTTGACGCATGACGCTGCTAAGCCTGCCACTTTAGCGTTTGATGCTCCAGAGAAATCACGCGGAGCTGCTGAGGGGTTTATTGTAAGAAATAAAGATTTGCTGAGTACGGCTACTGACGCTGAAAGAATTCGTTACGATAAGCTTTATAGGGCTTATGAGGCTGCTCACCATGGACAGAATATTGTTGCTAACATGGCAGGATTTTATGATGCCTATGAAATAACGGCGCATTATCGAGACCATGCGAGCGTTGGTGCAACGCTTGCTTTTACGGCTGATAGGCAGGAAATTTTGGCGGCGAATGGTGTCCCGCTAGCAAACGCTAAGTTGTTAACTGAACTCATTCGTTATCATATTGAGGTGATTGATTCGTTTAGTGAACAGCCGGATGTCAAAAAGTACGAGCTGATGACGGCGCGAGCTGGTAAGGCTGGATTAAATGTAGATGTCTTCTTAGACTTGATGTTGGCGGTGGCGTATCTTGATGCGATTGTTGGTTGTGTTGTTTTAGATGGTGGTAAGATGACTGCGCAAACAAAATTGATAATAAATATTTTACGGGCTGAACGGGAGGTGTTGCCAAAGCGACATGAAGAGAGGGTGCGGAAGTTAGAAAGTGTGAAGAAGCAAGTATATAAAGATGCGCTCGATAAGGCTGGAATAAGTGGTGAGGCGGTGTTTAAGTTATTGCAGACACCGTTTGGGCCAGAGCGAGGAGTGTTGATGGAACAAGTCTGGCTGGCGATTAAGGATAAGAGTCATCGTCTTGAAGTTGGTGAACATTCGGCGGAGTTGGCACGGAGGATTGAGTTGGCGAGGGAGATTTTAGCGAGTTATAACGCAGCGGTATGATTGCTTTTTTAGAAGGAATTATTGCGATAGTTGAGCCGGAAGGCGTGGTGCTAAATGTTCATGGAGTTGGTTATAGGGTGGCGTCGGGAAGGAGTTTAGGGGAGGTTGATGAGAATGTGAGATTGTATATCGCCGAAGTAATAAGAGAGGATAAGTATGATTTGTATGGCTTTAGAACACGGGATGAGTTAGCATTTTTTTACCGCTTGATTGGGATTGACGGTGTAGGGCCTAAGATGGCGCAGAAGATTTTAGCTGCTGGTAGTGAGGCGGCGCTGCGAAGTAATATACAGGCTGGTGATTTAGGATTTTTAACTAGCATTTCTGGCGTCGGCAAAAAAACGGCGCAGAAGATTATTTTAGAATTGAAGGGAGTGTTGGTTGATAGTGAAGAAAATATGACGACGGGGGAAAATGATTTGTTGGAGGCGTTGCTGAGTTTGGGTTATCAGCGGCCGGTAGTGGTGGCGATACTGCCCAAGATTACTGGTGAGAAGATGGAGGAGAGGATGAAGATGGCCTTACAACTTTTAGGACGAACTCGATAATTATGGACAGATTAAATTGGAACAAGCGAGTCAAAGAGTTTGCGCCCAGATCGGGAGCTTTTTTGCAGTCGTTTGAGTGGGGTGAGTTTCAGGCGTCGATTGGTAGACGGGTTGAGAGGATATTAGTTGAGGATAGTCGCGGCGTGATGTTGGCGCAGGCGGTGTTGCTTGATTTGCCGCTAGGTCAAAGTTATTGGCAGGTGAGTAAGGGGCCGCTTGGAAATATGCCGATGCCAGCGATGATACGAGAACTGGCGGAACGATTGCCGGTTGGTAGTTTTGTGCGAGTCGAACCAGAGTTGGCGCCAAAGAAGACTTGGAAGGTGAAGGATGTTCAGCCGAGCGTGACTTCTATTTTGGATTTGACGGTGGGCAAGGAAGCGATTGCGGCTGGGATGAAGCCGAAGACTCGTTATAATATTCGGTTAGCAGATAAGAAAGGCGTGACAGTGCGTGCAACTGCAGAACCGGTGATTGAGGACTTGGATAGACTTTTGGAACAGACGGCGGTACGAGATAGGTTTTCGTTACATCCGTTGCTGTATTACGCCAGGATGTTGGAAGTCATGAAAGGTGGGGAGGCGGTGGCTAGTTTAGCTTTTGCAGATTATGACGGGCGGCCCTTGGCGGCGAATGTGACGATTGATTTTAATGGTCAGCGAACTTATTTACATGGGGCGTCGAGCAACTTGCACCGCAATGTGATGGCGCCTTATGCCTTGCACCAGTATCTCATCGACGAGGCGATTGATGCTGGGATGACGAGTTATGATTTTTGGGGAGTGGCACCGGTTGGGGCAAGTAAGAAACATTCTTGGGCGGGGATTACTCAGTTCAAATTAGGCTTTGGTGGTGAGATTGTGGTGGCACCTGGGACATTCGATGTGCCGACGAATATGATTGTGTACTCGTTGTATAGGGGGAGTAAGTTGGTGCAGAAGATGATTAAGCTGATGAAGAGGGGTTAAAAAAACAACACCAGGTGTTTGAAAACACCTGGTGTTGTTTTTTTGCTCGGTAGATTACAGGCCGGCGACATTGAGGTGGACGGCTGGGCCCATGGTGGAGGTGAGGGTGGCCGACTTAATGAAGATACCTTTGCTGCTGCTTGGCTTGGCCTTTTTGATAGCTTCGAGGACGGCGTTGACATTGGCGGTCAACTTTTCGAGATCGAAGGAAGCTTTGCCGACGATTAGGTGAACATTGCTGGTGTTGTCGTTCTTGAAAGCAATCTTACCGCCTTTTTGCTCTTCGATAATTTTTGCGATGTTTGGACCGACAGTATCTGTTTTTGGGTTTGGCATTAAACCGCGAGGGCCGAGGATTTTGGCGGCCTTGGCCAATTTAGGCATCATGGCTGGGACGGCCACGGCGACATCGAAGTCGATTTTACCAGTGCGGGCAATCTCTTCGATTGTTTCTTCGGTACCAATGAGGTCGGCACCAGCGGCCTTGGCGGCAGCTTCGTTGTTGGCGTCGACGAAGGCAATGACGCGCTTGGTTTTGCCGCTGCCACCTGGCAGAACGACGGTGGCGCGGATTTGTTGGTCACCTTGCTTTGGGTCGATGCCGAGGGCGAAGTGCAACTCGATAGTTTCGTCGAACTTGGCGGTGGCATTGGTTTTTACTAGGGCGACACCTTGCTCGACGGTAAACGAGAGATTTTTGTCTATATTGGCGGCTACTCCTTTGAATCGTTTGCTGGTCATATATTTTTGTGGTTCAGGTGGCTGTGAAGCCTCCCACGAATTAATTTTTAGTTTAGAGCTCGACATCGACGCCCATTTGGCGGCAAGTACCAGCAATGATGCGCATAGCGGCCTGGATGTCTTTGGTGTTGAGGTCGGGGAGTTTGCGGGTAGCAATGTCCATCAACTGTGCTTTGGTGAGCTTGCCTTTCTTTTCTGTGTTAGGCTTGCCGCTACCGCGCTCGATGTTGAGTGCCTTTTTGATCATGTCCGAAGCTGGAGCAGTTTTTAAGATGAACTCAAAGCTGCGGTCGTCGTAGATGGTCAAAATTACTGGAACAGTTTCACCACGACGGTCCTGAGTGGCGGCGTTAAACTGTTGGATGAACTGCTGGATGTTGACACCTTGCTGACCGAGTACTGGACCTAATGGAGGTGCTGCGGTTGCCGCGCCACCTGGGGCTTGGACTTTGATGACTGCTTTGATAGCCTTGGCCATAACGAGTATTTTTATAGTGGATTCCTATCTTGCCAGAATTCCCCTTGAAAGTTCTTGGTATTGATTAGGTGACCACCTCGTGATTAAGTGCCAAAAGAGTGCCAGTTTTACAGGCAAAAGTCAACCGAGCTGAGTTCGGCTGGTGGTTTGCGGCCAAAGTTGAGCTTTGGCTTGGGAAAAACTCTAGTTTATGGCTCGGTTACTTGGGTTACGGCGAAGGGGGTGAGGGTGACGGTGGCGTGGACACTACGGGTGATGTTTTGGTCGACTAATGAGGTTATTATGAGGCGTTGGCCATTGTTTGGGGTGGTAATTGCTAGGGTACAGGTGGCATTACTGCTAATTACGCTGTTTGGGGCGTAGGCGTTATCTTTTTGGAGGTGAATGAGAGCTTCGTCGAGGCAGCCCATTACTTTAGCCCGAACGCTGATGGCAGTGTGAAAGTCTTTGGCGTCAAGAAAACCATTAAGGCTATTAATGGCTAGGGCAGACAAAGCGCCTAGGCTGACGGTACCGATAACTAAAACTATTAGAAGGAGTGCCATGCCATTTTTTTTGGGCAGTCGTTTTAGCATATTAGTTGGCTATGGTGTGAGGCGACAGGCTGATGGTGGTGTCGCTGGTGAAATTTGCTCCGCGGTAAACACCTTGAGTAACACCTAACATAATAAGGCTAACATTAAAGCGCAGGCCAGTTAGGAGGCCTTTGCTATTATTTACGGCTGTGACTTGCCAGTTGCTGACATCAATGTCACTGTCAGTGAGATAGACGGCAGGAGAGTTACCAGTTTGTATGCGAAGTCGCCGTACGCTTTGCGTGCCGCCTGGGAGGGTGACGCTGACTGATGGGCAGTCGATGGTGATGGTTGTGCCCGAGGCATCTTGAAAACGCAGGACGCTTGGATTGACGCCGAGTGTTGAGGTGCTAGTAGTGATTGCCTTAGCGGCAGTGAGCGTGGTTTGGAGTTCTGAGAATGAGAGGGCGGCGGTTTGTTCCATGCGAGTTCTGGCGTCGAAGGTGACATGTTCGATTTCAATTTGTAAAAGAAAGACGACCATGGCTGGCAAAATAATTGCTAGCAAGGCGATGTAAAGTACTGTTTCTAGAAATGATACGCCACGAGGGAATTTTACTACCATATTAAAGTGGGTTGAAGGCAGGCGAAGTCCACGATGAACCGTCGGTGAAGGTGACTGTCATAGTGAGTGTGGTACCAGTCATGTTGGATTCGAACTGTCCTTTGTTGAGTTCAGTGGTGGAGTTAGGGGAAAGCGTGTAGTTTTGAATATCCATAATTTCTCCAGAGTGAATATCATGAGTCGGAGTCCCCGGACCACTTTCTGACCAAACCTTGGAAGTATTCATGAACAATTGACTGAACTCTGCATTGTTGTTCCAGGTCATTGAGATTTTATCAATGGTGACAAGTGATGACCCGTTATTAGTGAAATAAACCTGACGGAGTTGCTTACCACCTGAGTAAACTGCACCACTAATGTTAAACGAAATTTGATTTACCATGCTGGCTGAGAAGCAGGTGCCAGTTGGTTTCTCCCAATGTGTGCGGAGGGTAGACGAAGCAAGAGTATGGTTGCGGTTGCTAGAGTCAATCCACGATACTTCACTGACTAGGGTCTTGCTGTCTTCGTCGGCTAAACCGCCGGAACTTACGATGACGCATGATGGGTCGCGGTTTACAGTTTGTACTTTTACGGTACGCGTCATACCGTCCATGAGTGTTTGTGGGGCAGTGTTGGCGAGTAGCCACTGGCCGTTTTGAAATGTTAATGAGCCTAGGTTGGTAGCGGTGAGTTCTTCAAATGAGATTGTTTGGAGAGCTTCTAGGCCTTCATTCAGGTGCCATATTGCTCTGGTTGTTTCATTGGAGCGATCGCTCGATTGGTTGGCCGACATGGTAAACCCAAGAATGCCCATGACATACATGGTACCAACGGCAATGGCGATTAAGGCTTCTAGCATGATTGTTCCTTGTGGATAGCGCATATTATTGGCGGACTGGGAGGCCGTTGCTGTTGATGATTAGCGTGCGCGTGGCGTCGTACCAAGAAAGAACTATTGAGCCATAATTTGTGGTAGTGCCAGTTAGTGGAGCGAAAATTATTTCATGACTACTTATGACATCAACACCACTTCCGCTGAAGTCGACGCTGGTGAAGGTTATTTTATTACTGACATCGAAGGTTAAATCGCGATTAGTGATGCGGGTGGCGTAACTGTTGCCAGAGAAAACGGTTAGGTTGATGGCAGTACGAGTAGTGTCGTCGTATTTAAAGTAGACGCCCCAGGGGGTGCCAGCAGTGCCATTGCGGGCTCGCCGGGCGGCCATGGAGATGACATTGATAACTTCGCGATCGCCGGCAATGTAGGCGGTGGAGCGTTGAAAGCGAGATAAAGTAATGCCGCCAAAGCTAAAAATGACGAGGAGTAAGGCCACGACCATGATGAGTTCAATAAATGTTGAGCCGCGGGGAAAGGTCATGTGTTAGATTGAACCGATTACTTTGTAGATCGGGGTAATAATTGAGAAGGCGAGGGTACCGACCATAATGCCGATCATGACTATCATGAGTGGTTCAAGTAAGGTGGCGGCATTTTTGGTAGACTCGTCTACTTCTTGTTCGTAGAACGAGGCGAGGTAGAGTAGCATGTCGCCCAAGGTGCCGGTTTCTTCACCAACACGGATAAGACGAACGGCCAGCGGCGGTACTAAGCGAGGGGAAGGCTGAAGGGCCATTGCTATGGTGCCGCCTTTAGCTAAGACATCTTGGACGCGCGTGAAAAGTTTGCGGTAGTAGACATTATTGAGAACAGAAATTGTTACTGGTAGGGCGGCGGTGATTGGCATACCAGTTATGAGCAGGGTGCCAAGTAAACGGGAAATACGAGCAAGGTTGGTGTTGCGGGCGATGGTGCCGATGACTGGAAAATGTAAGGTGATCCAGTGGGTGATTGGTTTAACAGGAGCTAAAGTGCGAGCAAATAACCAGCCGATTACGAGACAGACTCCGCCTAAGGCAATGAGTATGCCGTGTTCATTGACGACAACAGAAATCCACAATAGGGCTTTGGTGGTGACTGGTAGCTCAACATTGAGTGAGGCGAAGAGTTTGGTGATATTTGGTAAAACGAAGACAATAATTCCGACAGAAACTCCGAGGGCGCTGATGAGCACGATGGCCGGGTACATCATGGCGCCTTGAATTTTTTGGCGGAGCTCGTGTTCTTTTTGCATTTGGACTGAGAGTTGCTCGAAGTTTTGTTGAAGCTGGCCTGATGCTTCGCCAGCCCGGATTAGATTGACATAAACACTGGAGAATATTTGGGGATATAGCTCGAGGCCGTCAGCTAAGGTTTTACCGCTGGTGACGATAATTTTTAGATTGGTGAGAACTTTTTTTAATGAACCTTTCGCTTGTTGCATTAAGAGGTCGAGAGCATCGTCGATTGGTAAGCCGGAACGCAGGAGAACTGAGAGGTATTTGGTGAGCAGTAATTGTTCGGTGTGTGATAAACGAATAGTAAGCCGTTCCCAAAGGCTGCTACGATGAGTTGCTGAAGCTGGTACCGAATCAGTCATACTATTCTTGCATCACACGGATGAGTTCTTCAATAGTTGTCATTTTGGCTAGAACTTTTCGGGCGCCGTCTTGCATGACGGTGGTCATTCCTTCTTTAATGGCTTGCTTTTGGATTTCTTCACTGCTAGCACGGCTAACGATCATTTGTTGGATAGTTGGTGAATTTTCCATTATTTCGTAAATACCAATGCGACCATGGTAACCACTCTCCGCGCATTTAGCGCACTGGCCTGGTTTAGCGATTTCTATTGTTGCGGCGTCGGCGAAGAGTTCTGTGATGGTGGCTTTACCGAAGGATTTTTCTGCTTCTTCTTTGGTTAGCGTGATTGTGGTAACGCAGTCGCTGCAAACGCGACGGACGAGGCGTTGGGCGATGGCGCAAATGAAAGTGGAGGCGATGAGGAATGGTTCGACGCCCATGTCGATCATGCGAGGAATGGTGGTAGCGGCGTTGTTGGTGTGGAGTGTTGAGAGCAGTTTGTGGCCAGTCATGGCGGCGTTGACGGCGATTTTAGCTGTTTCTTGATCACGGATTTCGCCGACCATGATGATGTCTGGGTCTTGGCGGAGTAGTGAACGCAAGCCGGTAGCGAAGGTGAGTTTGGCGACATTGTCGACTTGACTTTGGTTGGTGCCGGGGATTTCAAATTCTACTGGGTCTTCGATGGTGGCAATGTTGACTTCGCGTTGGTTGAGGATTTCCAAAATTGCGTAAATGGAAGTTGTCTTACCACTGCCAGTTGGACCGGTGGCTAGAACCATGCCCCATGGTTTGCGGATGGCCCGTTGTACACGAGCCAGGTCGTTTTCGGCAAAGCCTAACTGTTCTAGGGTGAGCTTGTGTGATTGACTGGAGAGTAAGCGCAGAACGGCTTTTTCACCAAGAGCGGTGGGGATAATCGAAACACGAACATCGACATTACCGAGCGGGCTGATAAATTGAAAGCGACCATCTTGTGGGGCATGGTGTTCATCTGTGCGGAGGTTGGTTAAGATTTTAAGACGAGCGATGACGCGAGTATGGACTTCTGTGGCGAGGACGAATTGATCATGCAGAATACCGTCAACGCGAATACGAACTTGGGCGTTAGTTTTCCATGGTTCAAGGTGAACATCGGAAGCACGAGAACTGTGGGCGAAAATCATGAGTTGCTCAAAGACATCGATTACGGCGTCCTCTTTGGCTTTGGCGCCAGTGGCTTTTGTAACCAAAGCCTCAATATTTTCTTTGGTTGGTAGGTTAGCTGGTGTTGTTGATTTTGCTTTCATAAAGATACTATATTCTTGTGTATAGTTTACCTTATTTTTTTGTTTCTTATAAGGGGTGGTGCTATACTATGAGCAAAGCGTAATTAGCGCGTTTAATAATTCACCTATGTCAATGCAAAAGCGTATCATGCCACGAGGTTTTACTCTTATGGAACTGTTGATTGTCATCGCGATCATTATCGTGTTGGCTGCCGCAGTTTTTGTAGCTCTTAACCCAGCTAAGCGCTTTGCAGATTCTCGTAATGCTCGCCGTTCAAGTGATGTAGTAGCAATTTTGTCGGCCTTAAAGACACATCAAGTTGATAACGGGGGTACTTATTTGACAGCAGTTTCTGGTTTGACAGTAGACACGGCATACCAGATCGGTACTGCAGCTACTGGTTGTGAGACTGGCTGCACTGGCGTAACGCAAGCTGCATGTGCTGACCTAACTGGTTTGGCAACAGCTGGATACCTTGGTGCAGTACCTGCTGATCCAAGTACTGGAACGGCTGCTGAAACTTTGTATTCTATTACTCGAAACACTAGCGGAACTTTGACGGTGGCGGCTTGTGTGCCAGAATCGGCTGCAGTTATCACTGTCTCTAGATAATCGGATTTTCAGTTGGCCTATTTTGAGCTTGTTGCGGCGTCGACTTCTTCGTCTTAGCACTAACTAAGCCTCCGAAGCTCTCCTTGCTCCGCACTCAAACTAGACTCAACTGAGAAATCCTCCCACTCAATAAAAAAATCCTGCAGACAATCTGCAGGATTTTTTGGTTGGGTGATTAGACTTTTTTGACTTGGAGGAAGTCGAGCTCGAGGGGGGTTTCGCGGCCGAAGAGGGAAACCATGACGCGAACTTTTCCACGAGCTTGGTCGATGGTGTCGACTTTGCCTTGCTGGCCTTTGAACGGGCCGTCGATGATGCTAATAACATCGCCTTTACCAACATCCACTGTGAATTCTGGTTCAGCTACGCCGACGCGCTTCATGAGGGCTTCGATTTCTTCGGGAGCGATGGGGGTTGGGGTAGTACCGGTGCCGATGAAGCCAGTAACATTTGGAGTGTTACGAACAACATACCAGGAGTCGTCGGTAACGGTCATTTCTATGAGGACATAACCTGGGAAGATTTTTTCTTCAGTGACGCGTCGTTTACCGTTTTTGATTTTGATTTTCTTTTCTTTGGGTACGAGCATGTTAAAAATCTTGTCGCCCATGTCCATGGACTCGATGCGTTGCTTGAGGCTGTCGAGGACGGCTTCTTCAAAACCTGAGTAGGTGTGAATAGCGTACCAACGGCGGCCGTAATTGGCGGTTTGTTTTGCCATATTTATGAGGTGACGCTAACTAAGGCTTTAAGACCTTGACTCAAGGCCCAGTCCAGGAGGCCAAAGTAGGCGGCCAAGGCTGCGCAGAGAATGATGGTAACGACGGCGTAACGAGTGGTGGTCTTGCGAGATGGCCAGGTGACCTTACGCAATTCCTCGTAACTAGTGCGGAAGTAATTGACGACGGGGTTGTTGACGACGCGACTTAATGCGAACATAGAAGTAATTAAAAGTCCCCTTGTCTCGGGGATTGCTGGTACTATAGATGATTTGATTGATTTTGACAAGTCACCCAGAAGCCAGGCTTAGGCCGGGCTTCTGGGTGACTTGTCCACAGGATGGTTAGACATCTAAGTTGGTAACATCCTTAGCGTGGGTTTGGATGAATTTTTTGCGAGGGGCGACTTCACTGCCCATCAAGATGTCAAAAGTTTCGTCGGCGTACACGGCGTCGTCCACGGTGACCTGCTTCATGATGCGGGTGGTGGGGTCCATGGTGGTTTCCCAGAGCTGGTCGGGATTCATTTCACCCAAACCTTTGTAGCGTTGAACATTTATTTTGATGCCATTGGTAATAATTTCTTCCTCGTCTTCACCTGGTTTAATTTCTTTGACCTCGACTTTTCCACCGGTCAAATCATTGATGACGCCGGCTTTTTCTTTGTCGCTGAAGGCGTATTTAACTTGCTTACCAACCTGTACGCGGTAGAGCGGCGGCATGGCGATGAAAATGTGGCCTTTAGCGATAAGCTCTGGGAAGTAACGGTAGAAGAGCGTGAGTAGCAGTGTGGTGATGTGTGCACCGTCGACATCGGCGTCGGTCATGATGACAATACGGCCGTAACGGAGAGAGGTCATGTCAAAACCTTCACCAATGTTGGTACCAAGCGCGATAACTAGATTTTTTACTTCATTGTTGCCGAGGAGTTTGTCGAGGCGGGCGCGTTCGACATTGAGGATTTTACCGCGTAGTGGGAGGATTGCTTGGAATTCGCGGTTGCGGGCTTGCTTGGCACTGCCGCCTGCAGAGTCTCCCTCAACAATGTAAAGCTCTGTGCTGGCGGAGTCTTTGCTGGAGCAGTCAGCAAGTTTGCCTGGTAGGGTGAGGCCTTCTAGCGCACCTTTACGGAGCACGGTTTCGCGGGCAGCACGGGCAGCTAGCCTGGCACGAGATGAGAGCAAACACTTGCTGATTATTTCTTCAGCGTCGCGAGGGTGTTCCTCTAGGAAGACGCCAAAGGCTTCGCCAAAGACGGCTTCCACAGCGGCACGAGCTTCTGGGTTGCCGAGTTTGCCTTTGGTCTGGCCTTCAAATTGTGGTTCTGGAAGTTTGATGCTGATTACGGCGGTTAGACCTTCACGAACATCTTCGCCGGTAAGGTTGGCATCTTTCTCTTTTAGGTAGCCTTTGTCACGAGAATATGAGTTGAGAACGCGGGTGAGGGCGGTGCGGAAACCTGCCAGGTGAGTACCTCCTTCAGGGTTGACGATGTTGTTGGCGTAGCAATGTACGCTTTCGTAATATTCTGCGGTGTATTGTAGAGCGACTTCTACAAATATTTCCTCGTATGGTTTGTTGACATAGAAAACATTTGGGTGTTTCGCTTCCTTCTTTTGATTGAGATGACGAACATAGCTAGCGACGCCACCTTCAAAATAGAAACCGTAGGGGACGCTAACATCTGGTTCTCGCTCATCAGTGATTTCGATGTGAATGCCGGCTGTGAGGTAAGCTTGTTGGCGCAGGTGTTCCAAGATATAGCCGTAATCGTAAACGATGGTTTGGAGAATGCTGGCGTCGGCGTGAAAGCGAATAGTGGTGCCGCGCTTTTTTGTTTTACCGACAGCCTTTACTTTGTCTTGTGGAATGCCTTTTTTGTAGTGTTGCTGCCAGATCTGGCCGTCGCGGTAAACTTCGGCGAGCAGGTCGTCAGACAGCGCGTTGACTACAGAGACGCCGACGCCGTGTAAGCCGCCGGAAACTTTGTAGCTACTTTCGTCGCCACCAAATTTACCACCGGCGTGGAGTTTTGTAAGCACAAGCTCCAGAGCGGAGACTTTTTGTTCGGGGTGGAGGTCAACTGGAATGCCACGGCCGTCGTCTTCTACGCTCACCCAATTGTCTGGTAGTAAGCGAACGATAATTTTGCTGGCGTGACCAGCCATTGCTTCGTCAAAACAGTTATCCACTACCTCCCATATTAGATGGTGCAAGCCTTCTGGTCCAGTTGAACCAATATACATGCCAGGGCGCTTGCGGACAGGTTCAAGCCCTTCAAGGACGGTAATGTTTTTTGCACTATATTCGTTTTCTTTGGCAGCCATAATACAATAATTGAAGTTCAGGAGGAGTTTATCACGCTAACGCTATGGTGCCAACAGGCACTCGTTGATAACTCATGTTATACTACTGGCATATGGTGGAGCAAAAGCTACAAGGAGATTTTGCAGACATTGAGCGACGCTACAAAGAAGGAGTAACGGTTACCACTTGGCGGCCGAAGTTGGTGATTGCTGGGTTGGTGATTTGGGGAGTGATTGATGTTGTTTTGGTAATATTTTTTTTGGTTACGATAACAACTTATGTTGTGCAGGGGTCGTTTGATGACTCGCGCAGTATTGGTACGATTGGCCAGAACGCCGGAGTGTTGCATGCTGCGGCAGTGGCTAGATTGGCTAAGCCGATTTTGACGAATGATGCTCATGTGTTGACGCATGATGCGACGACTTATGATATGTATGCGGTGGTTGAGAATGTGAATACAGAATGGTATGCAACATTCAACTATCATTTTACTGCTGGGCAAGTTACTACACCGTTTGCTTTAGGCAATTTGATGCCGAGCGAGAGTCGATATTTAACGGCGTTGAATGTTGCGGCTGAGAAGAGGCCAGTTGGTGCACAGCTTGTTATTTCAGATGTAGTGTGGCACAGGGTTGATCATCATGAGATTGTTGACACCGCGGCGTATTTGGAGGTGCGCAATGATTGGCAGGTGACGGATGAAGTGTACGCACCTGATGTGGTGTTGGCTGCTGATACTGTCGGTAGATCAACTTTTACTCTCAAAAATGCTACAGCATATAGTTATTTTTTGCCGACATTTACCGTGTTATTGAAGCGAGGTGGGGCGGTGATTGGGGTAAATGAAGTTACTTTATCGCAGTTTATGACGGGTGAAGCGCGAGCTGTGGCGGTTCACTGGTTTGGCGATATTCCAACTAGCGGAACGGTGGAGGTGTTACCAGCGATAAATTATTTTGAGGCTGGCGTTTATACTAAACCGCCGAGCGATGTGCTGACTGATCCAAGGGATTTGATTAAGAGTAGATAGCCCTAGCAGTAGCTCCTGTAGGTTGATGCTAGGAGCACTGCGGGGTAGACTGATGGGGTATGGAATCGCTTGGCAGACATTGGCAACGGATTGATTGGTTACTCCTGTTTGCTGCTTTTGTTTTGTTTGCTTTTGGGATTGCCGCTATTTATTCGGTGGAGTTGTCGCACGGTGGTAGTTTTGTTTTGCTACGAAAACAGGGAATAGCGCTGGTGCTTGGTTTGGCGGCGGCGTTTGTGATTAGCCGGACGAACTATCAGTTTTTCCGTAATTATGGGCGAGGGTTATATTTTTTGGGCGTGTTGTCGTTGATTGCGGTGTTAGTTTTAGGGCGAACACTGAATGGCTCAACAGGTTGGTTTGTGTTTGCTGGTTTTGCTTTTCAGCCGGTTGAGTTCATGAAGTTTGCCTTGATTACGGAGCTGGCACGCTATTTTGGCGAGCATGCAGAACGCCGTTTTAGCTGGAAGGATTTTGGCAGGAGTGGCTTGATTACTCTGGTACCAGTCTTGCTGGCGGTGGCGCAGCCAGACTTGGGTGGAGCAATGTTGCTTGGTTTAATTTGGTTAGTGATGGTATTTTTTGCAGGTGCCAAGCTACGGCATCTCGGGTCGTTAGTACTAATTGGGGGAGTAATCTTTGCGTTGGGTTGGTTGGTAGTTTTTCATGATTATCAAAAGGAACGCATCACAACTTTTTTTAATCCGGCGTCCGATCCGCTGGATACTGGCTATAATGTGACGCAGGCCAAGATTGCGATTGGCTCTGGTGGATTGCTTGGTACTGGGCTGGGGTCGGGGTCGCAAAGCCAGTTGCGTTTTTTGCCGCAAGCAGAAACGGATTTTGTGTTTGCGGTGATTGCTGAAGAATTGGGGTTTATTGGTGTAGCGGCGATTTTTGGAGCCTTAGTTTTACTTTTTGTTCGGCTGATAATCACGGCTCGCAGTACTCGTGATAATTTTGCGGCATTTCTGGTGTTAGGAGTATTTGGACTTTATTTAGCGCAAGCGTTGGTGCATATTGGGGCTAATTTGTCGCTTTTGCCGGCAACAGGCGTCGCTTTGCCGTTTGTGAGTTATGGCGGTAGTTCACTGCTATTGTCTTGTATTGCACTGGGAGTAGCAGAGAGTGTGGCTGTTACTTTGACCCCAGGTAGAAAATTATCTTAGGACTTCCTGGGTTGGCTTAAGTCCTGTACGATGTGATTTATGGATACTTCTCAATATATTCCGATGCCAGATTGCCCGTTTTGTGGGGTATTTTATGGGGCTTCGCCCAGGGTTATTATTGATGAGGATAAGTTTGGTGAGATGGTTCATATAACCTGTTTGGCTTGTCATCGGGCGATGGCGATGCAGGTTGAAAGGAATGTCCATTGCGTGAAAAGTATTGGATTGTTTACGGACTGTAATGCACGGGATTACAAGCATTTCTTGCATTCTAAGCGAGTTACTTTGGACGATGTACTGGCAGTGCATGAGGGGTTACATCGCTAATGGTTGACAAGATTACTAATTTCCTGTGAAATACGGCGCATTATGACTCATACAACACTAGCAGCAGAAACCCGCACGATTGTTGGCCGTAAGACCGACTCCTTGCGAGCAGAGGGTAAAGTTCCAGCCGTTATGTACGGTTTTGGCACTGAGCCAACGAACATTACCATTGATCGTAATGCTTTCCTTAAAGCATATAAGTCAGCTGGTGAGAGCACGGTTCTTGACCTAGATATTAATGGTACCGTTCACCCAGTGCTGATTTCTGATGTGCAGCAGAATGTTTTGAACGACTTTGTGACGCATGCTGATTTCCGTCGTGTTGACTTGACTCACAAGATTGAGGCCAACATTCCGTTGAAGCTCACAGGTATCTCTTCCGCTGTGAAGGACTTAGGTGGTACACTGGTGCAGTCCTTGGAAGAAATTGAAGTTGAGTGTTTGCCAAATGCGTTGGTACACGACATCACAATCGACATTTCTGCGCTTAAGACTTTCGAAGATGTGATTCGTGTCAGTGACTTGATCATTCCAGCCGGTATGGAAGTCAAGACAGATATGAACAACGCTATCGCCTCGGTACAGCCACCACGATCTGAAGAAGAAATTGCTGCCTTGAGCGCTTCTGTCGAAGGTGATGTCAGCAAGGTGGAGGTGCTGACGGAGAAGAAGGTTGAAGAAGGTGCAGCCGACGCCAAGAAGCCTGAAGCTAAGAAGACAGATAAAAAATAATACATGAACAAAAAGACTGCTATTACCTTCGCCACCTGTGCGCTCGTGATAGCGGTCTTTGTTATTGCGGTGGTGATTTATAGGCCGAGTGAGTTAGGTAAAACCCCCTCCGGCTCCCCCATAGCTGGGGGAGAGTTGTTAGAGGTGAGGAATCCTTTAACTGGCGTTCGACTTGAGGTGCCATTGGCGGAGTTGCCACAGGTGACAGCGGTGATGGTTGAGAACTCGGCGGATGCTTGGCCACTTGTTGGATTGGATCAGGCGTTTTTGGTGATTGAAGCGCCAGTGGAAGGCATGATTCCACGGTTTGAGCTGTTCTTTGCGCCAGATGCTGTAGTGCCAAAGATTGGACCGGTACGATCTGCTAGGCCTTATTACATTGATTGGGCCGCACAGTTTGGCGCACTTTATGCTCATGTCGGCGGTTCGCCTGAGGCACTCAATAAATTGAAGACGGCGAATGTTTATAATTTTGACCAGTTCTTTAATGGTGATTATTTCTACCGCAATACTGCCACGCGTAATGCGCCGCATAATGTTTATACGACTTTAACTGATTTGCTTGATGCTGAGGTTAATGTGTTAGAGATGCCTGAACCGAGCTATACATTTTGGCAGTTTAAGGATGGAGCGGCTAGTGGTCAAGCACATTCGTTGACTATTGATTGGACAGTTGGTGGTGCTTACGACATGGCTTGGGAGTATGACGCGACTTTGAATATTTATTTACGGCAGCAGGGTGGCACGGCGCGTTTACTTGAAGATGGGGCAGATATTGTAGCAAATAATGTGGTGGTGATGGAAAGTGATATGGTGGTGTTAGATGATAAGGGTCGGCGATCAATCAGGACGATTGGAACTGGAGCTGCGTTAATAGCACAAGATGGGCGGATTATTGCGGCGACCTGGAGTAAGGAAAATGAGACCGCGCCATTATTATTTATTGACGACGCCGGCCAGGAGATGAAAATAAATGCTGGTAAGACTTGGATTGAGGTCGTGCCTTCGCTTGGGCAGGTTACATGGTCAGGTGAATAATTCGAGTACGGCCGGTAAGGTCGTTGTGAACGGTTGTTGTGGCGTGAGGTAGGTGGTTTTTTATAAGTGCTATTGCGGAGAGTTTTTGGCTGGGGTCTATTTCAATAATGATGTCGAGTTTTAGTGGGAGGATATGGCGGTTGTTGGCGATTTGGGTGAAGAGGCGGTCGTAATGATCTAGGCCGTCAATGCCAGAAATGAGGGCTAGGCTTGGTTCGTAGGCTTTGACATTGGGATCGAGGCCTTCGTACTGGCGATTGGAAATGTATGGCAGGTTGGCGGTAAGAAGCGCGTGTTGACCAAGGGATTCGCCGTTACTTTCGGTGAGTAGTGGGGTGAGGAGATCGCCTTCAAAAAAAGCTACGAGGTGGGTGAGCTTTAGGTTCTCGGCGTTTAGTTTAGCGACGGTGAGAGCGCTTGGGCTGATGTCGAGCGCAACAGTTGGGCGACCAGTTTCTGCGGCTAAGGTGAGCGCGATAGCACCACTGCCTGTGCCGATGTCGATGATGAGAGATTGTGTGGTGACGACAGATTTTGCAAGGTCGATGAGAGTTTCTGTGTCAGGGCGAGGAATTAAAACATGGGGATTGACGGTGAACTCACGGCCGTAGAATTCTTTGTGGCCAATTAAATAAGCTACTGGTTCGTGGCGTACGCGGCGATCTATGAGGCGTTGAAATTGTTCAATATTTTTTACTGGTAATTCGTCTTCACTGTGAGCAAATAAAAATACTGTGCCTTTGTTTAGAACATGCGCTAAAATGACCTGAGCGTCGAGCTTAGGGTTTTCTTTATTGCCGCGCAATTTTCCTTCAGCCCATTGCAGGGCTTCGAGAATGTTCATAAAGCCCACTCCTAACTCTCCCATAACTGGGGGAGGGCTGTTATTTATAGTAAGACCTCGTCAACGCGAGACTTGTCGCTCGCAACCGTCGTATCTCCTGTTCCTAACTCCGGCCTCAGCCCAGAAAAGCCTTCGAGATGATTTGCTGGTAAAGAAAATTCAATGCCGCAAATCAAGCTTTTCTCAGGTCGGCCATCGCGTCGTCACAGGAGACACGGCAGTCGCTCGCTTGTTAGTGGTTTATTCCTCATCGTCGTCCATGGAGGCGGCTAGTTTGCCATCGCGTTCGGCGAGGCGGAGGGTAGTGATGATGTCGCCTAGTTCGCCACTCAGAATGGTTGGCAGATTATGCCAGCTTTGCTTGACACGGTGATCTGTCAGGCGGTCTTGTGGGAAGTTGTAAGTGCGGATTTTTTCGCTGCGTTCACCGCTACCAATTTGACTGCGTCTTTCTGTGGTTAAGGCGGCGTTCTTTTTTTCATCTTCGTAGGCGCAAACGCGAGCGCGGATGACTTCTAAGGCTTTGGCTTTGTTTTGTGATTGTGAGCGTTCGTCCTGGCAGTAGGCGGTAATGCCGGTTGGGACATGGACTATGCGAATAGCGGAGTAGGTAGTGTTGACGGATTGTCCGCCAGCGCCAGTGGAGGTGGTGGCTTCTATGGTGAGGTCTTGCGGATTGAGGGCGAAGTCGCTTTCTTCAATTTTTGGCAGGACGGCGACGGTGATGGTGCTGGTGTGAATACGGCCAGCTTTCTCTGTAGTTGGGACGCGTTGCACACGGTGGACGCCGCTTTCGTATTTCATGGTGCCGTAGGCGCCAACGCCGGCAACTTCGAAGATGATTTCCTTAAAGCCGCCTAGATCGTTTTGACTTTGTGAGAGCAGTACGATTTTCCAGTTATTCTTTTCTGCGAAGTGTGAGTACATGCGGAATAAGTCAGCAGCAAAGAGTGCAGCTTCGTCGCCACCTGTGCCAGCACGAATTTCTACAATGGCGTCGTTGCTGTCTTTTGGATCGCGAGGGAGGAGGGCAAGTTCGAGAGCTGTTTCCGCGGCTGGGAGTTGCGGTGTGATGGCGGCAATTTCGGCTGCTGCCATGGCTTGCATTTCAGGGTCGGCGTCGTTTAATGAGGCTTCTGCGTTAAGCAAATTGTTCATTAGCGTTTGGTAGGCGCGACCAATGGCGACCGTGCGGCCGGTTGCCTGGAAAGCCATGTTAGTTTCGCGCAATTTTTTTTGGTCGTTAAAGATGGCCGGATTCATGAGATCTGCTTCAAGGACGGCTAATTTTTTCTCCTGATCTGCAACTAACTTTTGGTAATCCATAAAACATTTTAATTCTGTAATCATTCTACACTATAAAACAAAACACCCAAACCGAAGTTGGGGTGTTTGTTCGCGTCGCTAAGAAGCGGCGGCGGCTTTTTTGTCGGCCTTGGCCTTGGTACGGGCTGCGGCTTTGACCACCTTTTCTTTGTTGGTCATAGCGGTGGTGGACTTGGCAGCAGTGCGACCGGTGAATTTTTCGACGCGGCGAGCTGTGTCCAAAATCTTCTGCTTACCGGTGAAGAATGGGTGACAGGCGGCACAGACTTCAATGTCGATGCGTTCCTTGGTTGAACCGGTAGTGTAGGTGACGCCACAGGCACAGACTAACTGTGCTTCTGGGAAGTATTTTGGGTGTATACCTGCTTTCATAGCTTTGGGTACGACGCTGCTTTGTATACAGGGTCAGGGTGATTTATGCGAGAAAACTATCATTTTTCGCTAGGGTTGTCAATTTCAACCCCCGGGGTTGATTATGAAGATGAAATCGATTACGCTGTGGCGACTATGTCTACACCAATTGCGGATTTTGATTACGATTTACCGCCTGAGTTTATTGCGCAAACTCAGGTAATTCCGCGGGATAGTTCGCGTTTATTGGTGATTAATCGAGATTCTGACGATATTAGGGATAAGCGTTTTTATGATATTGTTGATGAACTGACGGCTGGGGATGTGCTAGTTTTTAATACTTCGCGGGTGTTTAAGGCTCGTTTGTTGTTTGGTGATATAGAAATTTTAATCTTGCGGATTCGTGATGGGGAGGCAGATGTTTTGTTGCGTCCGGGGAGAAAGTTTGCTGTCGGAGACGATTTACCACTTGACCGAGCCTCGGTGAAGGCTAAGCAGGCGGATGGTGTGGTGACTATTCATACCGGCCGAACTATTGAGGAAATGCTGGTGTATTGTGAGGAAAATGGGGTAATTCCGACACCGCCGTATATGGAGCAGGGGGTCGACGAGGTGGCTTACCAGACGGTTTATGCTAAAGAAGTCGGCAGTGTGGCGGCACCGACGGCTGGGCTGCATTTTACGCCGGAATTGCTTGAAAGGCTGAAAAATAAGGGGATTAAGCTGGAATTCGTGATACTTCATGTTGGTTTGGGGACTTTTCGGCCGGTGCAGACAGCTACTATTGAGGAACACCAGATGCATGGCGAGCTGGTGAGCATCGACGAAGAGACAGTGAATAGGTTAATGGCAGCTAAAAACGAGCATCGTCGAGTTGTTGCTGTTGGCACCACTACCGTTCGGGTACTGGAGGGCGTCGCTCAGAAATTTGGCGAACTGCAGGCATATTCCGGTGAGATCAATATGTTTATTACGCCCGGGTTTGAGTTTAAGGTAATTGACGGGCTGATTACGAATTTTCACTTGCCGAAGTCGACCTTGCTCGTGCTGGTGTCGGCCTTGGCAGGGCGTGAAAGGGTGTTGGCGGCTTACGAATTGGCGAAGAAGTTGGGGTATAGGTTCTTTTCGTTTGGCGACGCGATGTTCATTTGCTAGTTTTAGCCATTAATAGGCCGCTTAGGTTGACGAAAGACTGGTTTTTAACTTCCGCTCAAAACCCCGTCCCGTAAGGGCGGGGAGCGTCATTGGGGTGGCGAGTGAATTCTTCCAACTAGTTAGCATTTTGCCGATGTCATCAAGTTTTTTGGCAAGTTCAAGATAATGTTGTGGTTCTAGGGATTTCGTTTCCCAAAGTATTGTTAGCAGAAGATTGACTAAATCTAATTTGCTAATGGCGGTAATGATAAAAGGCAGTTTGGCGGTGGTTGGGGTAAATTTAGCAATGGCGATGTTCTCAATAGTCTCGACAAAGAGATTGTCCAGGCGTAAACCAAGGGTGTAGCGGTGAGGTTTTGGTAATTCCGTGTAATAATTAAACCAGATTAAATAAGTTTCCTTAAATTTATGCAACAATGGCAAGGTAAAATTGCGGGGGGGGGGTGACACTAGTGGATTTCTGGCCGGAGGGAGTTTGTGTGACCATAAGTATGAGGATGTTATAAGCCTGGAGAATTTACTCGCGGCTTGGGGTGAGTTTAGAGTTGGTAAGAAAATGCGACTTGATGTGCAAGTTTTCGAGCGCAATTTAATGACCAACTTAATTACTTTATACGAATGTTTAGAAAATGGAAGTTACGAGCATCAGCCGTACCAAGCGTTTGTAGTGAACGATCCAAAGCGACGGAGTATTCACAAAGCGAGTGTGTGAGATAGAGTGTTACATCGAGCGATTTATAGGAAGTTGTATCCATTTTTTAATAAGCTGTTTATTGCAGATTCGTTTTCGTGTAGGAATGAGAAGGGAACACATAAGGCGTTGTTGAGGTTTGAGGTGATGGCTCGACAGGTGTCAAGAAATAATACCAAGACCTGTTGGGTTGCCGCTTGGTAATTTGACTTCGCAACTGTTAGCGAATGTATACTTGAATGAGTTTGACCAGTTTGTGAAGCAGAAGCTCGGTGTCACACATTATATTTGTTATGCTGATGATTTTGTTCTGTTGTCGAGAGATAGAAAAGAACTTAAACGACAGCTTTATGTGATTAGTGATTGGCTTTGGCAAGAGTTGAAGTTATGGTTGCATCCGAATAAGGTGTCGATTAGTACGGTGGCAGGTGGGGTAGATTTCTTGGGTTGGGTGCACTTTTCCGAACATAGAGTGCTACGAGGGGTGACTAAAAGACGGATGATGAGAGCTGTGGGTAGAGGGGTGGATGAGACGAGTCTGGCGTCGTATAGAGGGATGTTATGATGGGGGAATGGGTATAAAATTGCCAGTAAATTGTCAAAAAGTGAGGGTAAGGGCTTGACCTAAAAGCCGGATTTGGCTACACTTCGGCCACTTATTCATCACTCAGATCTGGTTTCCCCGAGTAGCCCTTGCCTCGTAATTGAGGTCCTACCGGTTCAGATCGTGGTAAAAAAAGGAACTATATATGCAGACACCAGAACTTTTAGACATGTTGAAGGCCGGCGTTCACTTTGGTCACCAGTCATCCCGTTGGCACCCAAAGATGCGCGAATACATTTATGGTGTTCGTGGTGGCGTCCATGTGATTGACCTTGAGAAGACACAAGCGCAGTTGGAAAAGGCTTTAATTTATGTTGAGAACTTGGTTGCCCGTGGTGGCAGCATCGTGTTCGTTGGTACTAAGCGCCAGGCTCAGGACATCGTCGCCAAGTACGCTTTGGACTGTGGTATGCCGTATGTCAACACTCGTTGGTTGGGCGGTACTTTTACCAACTTCCCACAGATCCAACGCTTGATTAAAACTTACTTGGAATTGAAAGACAAGACTTTGAAGGGTGACTTGAAGAAGTACACCAAGCTCGAGCAGTTGCAGTTTTCCCGCAAGATTGAGGAGTTGGAAGAGAAGATTGGCGGTATTAGCACCATGACAAGGTTGCCAGAGGCGGTGTTCATGTTGGACGCTCGTCATGATAAAACAGCTTTGCGTGAAGCGGTTGCTACAAAAGTAAAGATTGTTTCCATTGTTGACAGCAATGTTAATCCAACCGGTATCAGCTATGTCATTCCAGCCAACGACGACGCTGTTGGATCACTCGACATGATTGCTAAACTTATTGCAGAGGCAGTAAAGGCTGGTAAAGCAAAAGCTGTGGCCAGTGCAAAGGCTGTGGTTGAAACTCGTGCTAATGCAGAAGATGATGTGAAGGTTTCCGCTAACGCAGAAGCGACTATCGCCGACTTGGATATTGTGATGAAAGATAAAGTGATGTCGGAGACTAAAAAGACTGATACAAAAGCTTAATATCAACCCTATGGCAATTACCGCAAGTGAGGTAGCGAAGTTGCGTGAGACAACTGGGGCCGGCATGATGGATGCCAAGAACGCGTTGACCGAAGCGAATGGTGACATGGAGAAAGCCATCGACATATTGCGTAAGTCTGGCGCTGCGAAGATGGCTAAGAAGAGTGAGCGAACAACTGGCGAAGGCCGAGTACATTGCTACAGCCATGGCAACGGCAAGATTGGTGTGTTAGTGGAAGTAATGTGTGAGACGGACTTTGTAGGCCGCAATGAACAGTTTGTTGAGCTATGTAATGACATTGCGATGCATATTGCGGCCAGTGCTCCACTCTACATTTCCCGCGACGAAGTGCCAACAGAATTAGTAGAGAAGGAAAAGAAGTTTGTGACAGAAAGTTTGGCCGAAGAAAAGAAGCCAGTAGAAATTATCGCCAAGATTGTAGAGGGACGCATGAGCAAGTACTTCGCGGATATTTGTTTGATGGAGCAAGCCTTTATAAAAGACGACACCATGACCGTCGGTCAGTTGCTTGAGAGCAAGATTCTTTCGATTGGCGAGAACATCCGAATTGGTAGATTCTCCCGTATTCAATTAGGTGCTGAGTAACTAAGAAAAGATCACCTCGCTGGAGGTGATCTTTTTATTGTCAACGCGAGACTCGGGGAGTCACTTCTTTTCTCCGTCGGGCATTTTGACGCTCGCCGATTAATTATTGGGGTGAATCGACGGCCTTCAAAATGCGCGTCCCTCGGTCGACAGAAGTGACATCCCACTCGTCTTCGTTGACTGCGGGCTCAATAAAAATTGTAAACTACCGACTACTAACTACCTTCTACAGTCTACTAACCAAAAACATGCTATACTAGGCATAGATATTTTTTGTGATTTTATTTTATGGCTAATATTGCCATCAACGGGTTTGGGAGAATTGGACGGAATGTGCTTAAGGTAGGCTGGGGTAAGCCAGGGTTTAAGGTGGTAGCAATTAATGATTTAACGGATGCGGTGACGCTGGCTTATTTGTTGCGACACGATACCAATTATGGAACATGGGCAGTGCCAGTGTCGGCGAAGGGTAAAAATCTTATTATAGATGGTCAGGTGATTCTGGTGCTGGCAGAGAAGGATCCGAGTGCGTTGCCGTGGAAGAAGTTAAAAGTAGATGTGGTGATTGAGTCGACTGGTTTTTTTGTGACGGAAGAAGGTTCGATGGCGCATATTAAAGCTGGTGCTAAGCGAGTAGTAATTTCGGCACCGGCTAAGGGCGGAAATGTACCAACTTATGTGTTAGGAGTTAACGATGGGAAGCTGAAGTTAGAAAAGGCGAAGGTGATCAATAATGCATCATGTACTACAAATAGTGTGGCGCCAGTAACGGCGGTTATGGATGAGGAGTTTGGAATAGCTAAAGCGATGTTGACCACGGTGCATGGCATGACGGCTTCGCAGTCTTTGGTTGACGCGCCACGGCATGATGTACGGGAGGGCAGGGCGGCAAGTGAGAATATTATTCCAACTACAACTGGGGCGGCGATTGCGGTAACGCAAACTTTGCCGCAGCTCAAAAATAAGTTTGATGGTTTGAGTATTCGCGTACCAGTGCCTACTGTGTCATTGTCAGATATGACATTTGTGCTTAAACGGAAAACTACTAAGGAAGAGGTTAATGCGGTGTTGATTAAGGCGGCGAAAAGCCCACGATGGAAAGGTATTCTTGGAGTAACAAGTGAGTTATTGGTGTCGAGTGATTTTGTGGGCGATCCACATTCGGCGATTGTCGATTTGGCGTTAACGAATGTGGTAGATGGTGATTTAGTAAAGGTTGTGGCGTGGTATGACAACGAATGGGGCTATGCTAACAGACTGGCTGAGATCGCGCTTGATTTAGTGCCAGCTAAAATTGCGAAAGTGGTGAAGTTGAAAATAACGAAAACTAAAGCTAAAAAGACTAAGATAAAAATTAAGAAATAAATATGCGAACAGAAACTTTGACCGATCGCTTGATCAAGGCTAGTCATGCACCGTTGTTTGGAGTTGTCTTTGTGGTATTGCGCGTGGTTGTTGGGTTAGAGTTTCTATTGGCTGGTATTGCTAAGTTTGGTGGTTGGAGTGCGGCTAATTATTTGGAGACAGCTGACGGGCCATTTGCTGCTTGGTTTCAGTCGTTAGCTGGAAGTGGTGTGATTGATGGTTTGAATGCGTGGGGTTTGACTTTGATTGGTTTAGCGCTGATTGTTGGGTTGTTGGTACGGCCAGCAAGTATGTTCGGTATTGTGTTGATGGTTTTGTATTACTTGGCACATTTCACCAGCAACACGGCTAATGGTTATATTGAATCTCATATAATTCTTATTGCGGTTTTCTTACTCTTTGTTGCTGGTGGCGCTGGTCACATTTTTGGCTTGAATAGTTTAGTGGCAAATGCCATGCGCAAACCAAATGCTTTTGTTAAATTCCTTATTGGTTAATTATGGGAGGCAAGCCACGCGTGGTAATTTTAGGCGGTGGCTTTGGGGGCGTGAATGTGGCGCGTTATTTAGCGGTTTGGTCTAAGGATAATGTGGAGATTGTAATGGTATCTGCATCGTGTACGCATACTTTTACGCCATGGTTGTATGAAATTGCGGCTGGTAAGGCAGACGACCATGTGAGGCAACATAAACAAGCGTTGGCGAGATCTGCCGACATTCCTTTGGTTTGTTTTAAACCTAGGATTACTTGTAGGCAGGCTACGGTAACTGGGCTTGATGCTGTTCAGGGTAATATAATTTTGGATGACGGTCATACCTTACATTATGATTCGTTGGTAATTGCGCTTGGTGCTGAGTCGGCATATTTTGGGATTGTTGGATTAAAAGAATATTCATTAGCTTTGAAAACAACGGCTGATGCTGTAAGAATTCGTCAAAGGCTATTAGAGTTGGTGACTGCTCTCCGGAGACACGAGAAAAAAATTGTTAATGTTGTGGTGGGAGGAGCTGGGCCGAATGGTTTGGAGTTGGTGGCAGAGTTGGCGGTGATGGCACAGGGATTAGTAAAGCGAGGAATTATTGAGAGGGGTGCGATTACCTTTACTTTGGTTGATGGCAGCGATCGAGTCTTAGCGCAAATGACACCTAAAGCGTCACGAATCGCCGAGCATAGGTTGCGGGTTTTGGGGGTGAAAATTGTACTTGAGACAAAAATTACTGCGGTTACGAGTAGTGAGGTTTTAGTGTTAGCACTCGACGGAAAGCAAACTTTATTTAGTGATTGTACTATCTGGGCTGGTGGCGTGCAGCCAGCGGCAGTGTTGAATGAGTTTGATTTACTTAAGGATGCACGAGGTAGAGTATTAGTTGGGCCAACTGGTGAGGTGGCAATACACGCTAATATTTTTGCGTTGGGTGATGCAGCGTTAATGATGAACCCGTTGACTGACAAGCCGGTGCCACAAACAGCGCAGGGGGTGGAGAGTACCGCGCCGCTTGTAGCGAAAAATATTTTGCGAGCTTTAAAGAGAATTGCGCTAGTACCGTATAGTGGAAAAAAGTATTGGCCGTATTCTTTAGCGGTTGGTGGCAAGTACGGTTTGGTGATTTTTGGCAATGTGGTGATTGCTGGTTACTTGGCTTTTGTTGTCAGGCGGTTGGTTGATTTGTATTATTTTTTATGCTTAATGCCGATTGGTAAGGCGGTAAAATTTTGGTTGAATGGAGTAGTACGATACAATGAAAATGATTAGCCGTTAAGTTTTGATATGACACAGTTAAAAACTTGGCAGGTGAGTGATGTTAAACAAGGCACAAGGGTGTTGCTGCGGATTGATGCTAATGTGGATTTAGTGCGTGGTAAGGCGGTGATTAGTAAGTTTGATAAGATTGCCAAGGCATTACCGGAAATTATTAAATTACAAAAACGAGGGGCAAAGATTATTTTGCTGACACATTTAGGGCGGCCACGAGGCAAGCAAACAGAGTTTAGTGTGGCACCGATTGCAAAGACTATTGGTGGGGCGTTAGGTGTTAAGATCTTGGTGGCAGACGATGTGGTTGGGCCAGATGCTTTGCGGTTGGCGTCGACGATGAAAGCGGGAGAGATAATGATGCTTGAGAATTTGCGTTTTGATAAACGAGAGGAAAATAATGATGAGGGGTTTGCAGAGTTGTTGGCAACGATGGGCGATGTGTATGTGAATAATGCTTTTGGGGTATGTCACAGAGTGCATGCTTCTGTGGTAGCGATCACAAAATTTTTGCCTAGTTTTGCTGGCGGTCTTTTGAGTGATGAGGTGAAGCAGCTTAGTGCACCAATGAAGAAGCCCTTTGTGTTGGTGGTCGGCGGTAATAAGTTGGAAACTAAAGTGCCGCTGTTGCGGGCATTGGGTGTTAAGGCGGATATGGTAATTGTGGGTAGTGGATTATTGCCAGCGTTTAAAAAAGGGCGGTTGTCTGTGGCGGCGGAGGAGGTGGTAAGTATACTTGGCGATAAATTGCGTTTGCCGCTAGATACGAGGATTGATAGGCGAGGTAGTGCGATTGATATTGGGCGAGCAACTGAACAGATATTGCCGACATGGTTGCGAGGGGCAAAAACTATTGTCTGGAATGGGCCGTTAGGACTGGTGGAAGAGCAGGCTGGGGCGTCAGGAACCAGAGTTGTGATTAAGGCGATTGCTGGCGTTTCTGGGGCGCGGAGTATTGTTGGTGGTGGGAGTACGGTGGCCTTGGTTGAAAATAGTATATTTGCTAATAAATTTACATTATTATCGACTGGCGGCGGTGCCATGTTAGAGTTTTTAAGCGGTGAAAAGATGCCTGGTTTAAGGCCGTTGATTCGTTGACTTTTTAGGTGGTAAAAGGCAAGATAGCAGCGGTTCGTTCACAAACAGCTGGTTAGGCTAGCTTAAAAGGAGATTGCCATGATTACAACTTCAATGGTCAGCTTGCTTGATTTGAGTGACACCGGCCGTGAGAAAATGCAGGATCGCGGTATGTACTCGGTTTGTGCGTTCTTGCTGGCAGCCTTGCAGCATCGAGAGTGTAACACCTGGGTCGAGCTGATCGAGACGCTCTATGAAGAGCAATGGCCGCTGATGACGCTTGAGGTGACGGTTGTTTTCTTGAGTCGCAACTTTCCGTTTGTTCATGTGGCTGGGCGGATTGATCCGTTGGCGGTGGCCGTTGTACTTCGTGCCGCGCAGGTGGGGATTCCACCAGACTACAGAGAGCAGGATGACCTGGGGCGCATGCCAACCAAGGCTGACAGGGTGACTCGCAATCTGCTGTACTTGGGTGACTTGTACCGCAAGGGCAAGTTTCTGCAGGACAGTTTGGACGACGACATGGACGAGCTTGTTTTGTACGACGATCGTGTGGTGTTGCGTGAACTTATCGCGCCAGCCGATCTGAACTCACCGTGGAAACGCACCCAGTCTTTTATTTTGTGCTATACTTTGGTTAGTAAAAGAAATTTTCTCGCTTGGGAAAGTTTTATAATATATTTTTGTATGGCGAATCCAATGCAGAGCAGTTTTTGGCCGGAGTGGAAGAGTAACAAGTTGTTTACTGTGTTGCTTGGTATCTTGATGGTTTATGGAATCGTGTGGCTGTTTGTACAAATTGATAAAACTATTGCGGAGGCCGACAATGTTGGGATTGCAGACCAGATGCCAGCCAGTATTACGGTGACGGCCGAGGGTAATGCCACGCAGAAACCAGATCAAGCTGAGGTGAATTTGAGTATTATGATGGAGGGAACTACGAGCAATGAAGCGCAGGATGCGAACAGCGTCAAAATGAATGCGTTGCTTGCTAAGATGAAAGAACTGGGGTTGAAAGATGCTGATTTGCAGACCTCGCAATATAATTTATATCCAACTTATAATTATGATGTTAGCCCAGCGGTAATTACTGGTTATCAAGCGACGCAGAGTTTGACGGTAACTATGAGTGATACTAGTTTGGGCTCGGTAGTTTTGGCGGCAGCTGGCGACCTTGGTGTGACGAGCATTGGTCAGTTACAACTGACGGTCTCCGACACAACTTTGGTCGAGCAAGAAGCCAGAACAGAAGCGATTGCTAAGGCCTATGTACAGGCGGCGAATATTGCCCGGGCTATGGGTCAAAAAGTTGGTGCTGTGGTGAGTTACTATGAGTCAGCTGGTAGCATGCCATACCCATATTACGGTTTGACTGCAGACTCCAAGGCTATTGGTGGTGGCCCAGAGCCAACTATTGCTGAGGGTACGAATGAGTCGATTATTGATGTGACCATTACTTACGGCTTAAAATAGTATGAAAGAGAAGATTGAGGCTATTCATGCGCATGAAATATTGGATTCGCGTGGTAACCCGACGCTGAATGTAACTGTTGTTCTGCGGGACGGTACTCGGGGCAGTGCCTCGGTGCCGTCTGGTGCTTCTACGGGAATACATGAGGCGTTAGAATTGCGTGACGGCGACCCGACTCGTTACCGTGGGCTTGGCGTAAGGAAGGCAATCAAGAATGTAAATATCAACATCGATAAAGCGCTCAAGGGGCATGATGTTTTTGATCAACGCGGGCTGGACGACACCATGCGAATACTCGACGGCAGCGTGAACAAGCATAAGCTGGGAGCAAATGCTATTTTGGGCGTCTCGATGGCTGCTGTTCATGCTGCGGCCAAGTGTAGTGATTTGCCGTTGTATGAGTATTTGCGAGAGGCGTTTGCTTTGCAGTACAAGGGTTACCGTTTGCCGACGCCGTTCATGAATGTGTTTAATGGTGGGCGACACGCTGACACAAACCTTGATATGCAGGAGTTCATTATTATTCCGCATGGTTTTGCCAGGTATTCGCGTAAGGTACAAGCTGGGAGTGAAATATTCCATGCGCTCGGTGAGGTACTCCATGCTGACGGAATGGATACAGATGTTGGTAATGAAGGTGGCTATGCACCAGATGTCGGCAAGACCGAGAGCGCGCTTGAGTATTTAACGAAGGCGACGAAGAAGGCTGGTTATAAGCTTGGTAAGGAGGTTGGCTTTGGGATTGATGTGGCGGCTAGTGAATTTTTTGACGAGAAGAAGGGGATTTATGTGCTCAAGACTGACAGGCGGAAGTTGTCTGGTACACAGATGATTGATTTGTATGAGCAGTGGATGAATAAGTATCCATTGCTTTCTGTAGAGGATGGGTTGGCGGAAGATGCTTGGGAGGATTGGGCGACGCTTACTAAAAGGCTTGGCAAAAAGATGCTGCTGGTTGGTGATGATTTGTTTGTGACGAATGTTGAGAGAGTACAGCGGGGGATTGAGGAGAAAGTAGCCAATGCTGTATTAATTAAACCGAATCAGATTGGAACGCTATCAGAAACAATTGATACGATTTTGCTAGCGCAAGCGAATAAATACAAGATTGTTATTTCGCATCGGTCGGGCGAGACTTGTGATACCACAATCGCTGACCTAGCTGTGGCAGTAAACGCTGAGTACATTAAAAGTGGTGCGCCATCGCGTTCAGAAAGATTGGCGAAGTATAATAGGCTGTTGGAGATTGAAGAAGAGTTGATGGGTTGAACGCTCGCTGAGGCCAAGGCTCGGGGTACGAGAATTCGTCGGGTCCTGCCGCTTGGCCACCCTCCCAGGTGCTCACTGCGTTGCGCGCCCGGCAGGGGACCTGGCTCGCGTCACCCGACTACAGGAGGTTGGGCCTGCCCCTTGCTACTTGGCTTTTTAGGCTCAATAAAAAGTTTACGAGTTTAGGATTTATTAGCCATAGCGAGGTGATCGTAGTGCCAGCCGGAGGTGCGTTCGAGGAATTTGGTGTGGACGGTGCTGGCGCGGTGCCAGGCGTTAGTGCCGAATTTAGTTTGGACGGTGTCGAGGGCGTTCACAACGCGTTGCATTTTTTGGTCTTTACGGAAGAGTGAGGTGGGGAGTTTGATGGTACGGAATTCGCTGACGGAGATGCTAATTAGGCGAATGCCGCGAGTGAGATTTAGGTGAGGTGAAAGAAGCGCCCAGGCGTTTTGGCTGATTGTTAGGCCGTCGCTAATGGGAGTGTTTAGAAGTTTTGAGCAACCGTCACTACCAAAGTTACCGTAGCGAACATAAACTGCTAGGCGAAGAGCGACCATTTTTTGTTGACGCAAGCGCCAGGCTACGCGGTCGCACATGGCGAGGAGATTCTTTTTTATTTCTGGGAGTGTGTGGAGATCGTGCGGAAAGGTGTAAGAGTGGCCGATTGATTTTGGTGCTGCGTTGTCATCTTCTAGGATGTCAGTAGCCAGACCGTGAGCAGCGTCGGCCAGCCAGGTGCCGTGGCTTTGGAAGAGGTTAATTAGTTTAGCACGAGGTACAGCGCGCAGAGTTTCTACTGAGGTGACGCCGATTTCCGCTAGGCGTTTTTCTGTGCTGTGACCAAGGCCGCAGAAGTCTGCTAGCGGGCGGCTTTTTACAAAATCTGCTACTTCGTGCGGACGGACTACTGTGAGGCCGTTTGGTTTGACTGATTCTGAGGCAAGTTTGGCAACTAGTTTATTAGGGGCGATGCCGATAGAGACTGTACAGACTGAACTGCAGGCGGCTTTGAGATCGCGGCGGATCATGAGTGCCAGCATACTTGCGCCGAAATAATTGTCGGCAGCAGTTGTAACATCAATGAAGACTTCGTCTGTGCTGAACTGCTCTACAGCGTCGGCGTATTTATTACAGACTATGAGGAAGCGAGCAGTAACTTCCGCATATTTTTGAGGATCGCCGGGGATAATGATGAGTTCTGGGCAGAGTTTTTTGGCTTGCCAGGTAGCCATGGCGGTTTTTACACCACGAGCTTTTGCTTCGCGAGAGGCAGTAGTGACGACCGAACGAGTAATGTCGCCACCAGCTTTCCCGGCAACTGCAATAGCTTTCCCGCGAAGGTGGGGGTTGGCCTGCTGCTCCACGCTCGCGAAGTAGCTATTGAAGTCGATGTGCATGATGATTTTGTTCATATCATAGTTTCTAGCTCAAGGCCTCAGCCCAGAAACTCTTAAAAATTCGCCTCGACCGGTAAGAATATGCGGCGGGGCATGAGTTTCTCGGGTCGGCCGTCGCTTGGCGCAGGAGACATGACAGTCGCTCGCCACGTCGGTCGCGACCGAAGTGGCTCGCTCTTACAGGGCTCAGGCTTAATAAAAATTGTAGGGATTTTAGGTTGTTAGAAAGTCTTGTTCGAGAGTAGAGGTTGTAAGGTTATTCTGCATAGAGTTCGATTATGTGCCAGCTAAGAGTAGAGGTGTCGAAACGGAGTTTCATGAAGTTTGTGGCGTCAGAAACGGAGAAATAAAAGATGCGGTTTTGGCCTTCTAAAGTATTGTGGACTAGGTTGACATGGGGGATTGAATAGTGACGGTTGTTCCAAGTTATTGAGGTTGGTTTGACGCGTGCGCCGCAGAAGCTGACGGTGACTTCTATTGGGTCATGCATGAATTCGTGCATAGCTAGGTGATTAGAAGACGAAGAGGAAGCAAAGCACGAAGTTGGGCGCGGAATTTGCGCAGCGAGATGTTGAGACGGAGGCGGAGTTTGAGCGAGGCGAGAGAGCGGGTTAGGCGGCGGGTGCGATAAGCAAGCGTCACATTGTAGTGACGGAGAGTTAGGTTGGTCATAAGATTTTCTTTAGTTAGTGTTAGATGGTGTTGAATTTGCGGATGACGGCGCGGACTATGCCTTGAATGTTGAGATCGCCCTTGATGATGATGGGTTTCATGGTGCTGTTGGCGGGCTGAAGTCGGATATATTTATCTTCGCGGTAAAAGCGTTTGAGTGTGGCATAGGCATTGTCGAGTAAAGCGACGACGATGTCGCCGTTTTTGGGTGAATGATTGCGTTCGATTATGACATAGTCGCCGTCGAAGATGCCGTCTTCGATCATGGAGCGACCTTTGACTTTGAGGACATAGGAGTTAAGGGCGTCAGTTACAAAGTCGGCTGGGACGGCGAAGGCTTCGTGTTCTTCTATGGCTTCGATTGGTTCGCCGGCAGTGATGAGGCCGGCCAGGGGGAGCATGATGGCCATGGGGGATAGGGGCTCTGTTTCTACGACTTCTATGGAGCGGGCGGCACCGTTCTCGCCTGTGTTGATGATGCCTTTTTCACATAGGGCTTTGATGTGTTGATGGACGGTGGCTGGGGAGGAAAGGCCCAAGACATCGGCGATTTCGCGGTAAGATGGCGTGTAGCCTTGGTCTTGCACAAACTTCTCAATGCAGTTGAGAACTTCGCGCTGTTTTTTTGTAATTGCTGGCAGGCGAGGCGTCATACTTTTTACTAAGGTGTTCTTTAGATGTTCGTATTCTATAACGAACAAAAACCGAACGCAATGTGGGGCTGTGGATAAGTGCCCCGAAGCCCGGCTTAAGCCGGGCTTCGGGGTATTTTTGTGACTTTGCTTTCCTTGTTGGAATGACTTAAACTCTTGCTGTATGTTAAAAGTTGTTGAGGCCTCATTCCCAGGTCATCCAGATAAAATGTGTGACCAGATTGTGGAGGCGATTGTGGATGAGTACTTGCGGCGGGATCCGCTTAGCAGGCTTGATTTGCAGGCGCTAGGTTCACATGGCATGATTATGATTGGTGGTGTGGTGGATAGCAGAGCAGACTTTGATGCGTCGGAGTTGGCAAAACGAGTTTACGCTAGGATTGGTTATAGTGATGGGTTGGAACCGTTTGTGAATACTGAACGGCCAACTGAGGATGTGGCCAGGACCATTGTGCAGGGTGGAGCACAGGGGACGACGGTGGTGCATGGCTACGCCACTCGGGAGACGCTTGAGTTTATGCCAAGGCCGGTTGTTTATGCTAATGCGTTAGCTAAACGCGTGGATGATCTGCGCCGCACTGATCCTTTGTTTAGTTGGCTTAGGCCAGATGGTAAGGTGCAGGTAGCAATGGATGGCGAGCAGATTGTTGGCGTGACTTTGATTATTGAACATGACGAGGCGATGGAACAAGCGCAGGTGCAGGCGTTAATGTTTGACGAAGTGATTGTGCCGATTTGTGGACAAGTGGAGGGGATGAAGGTGCTTATAAATCCAAGCGGAAAGTTTACGAATGGTGGTTTTGCGGCAGGCGTTGGCGTGAGCGGGCGCAAGGTGTTGGCGGATAGTTATGGTGGTTTGTTGCCGCATGGTGGGGCGAGTACGGCTGGCAAGGATCCGCTTAAGCCAGCGCGGGCTGGGAGTTATATGGCCAGGGCGGTGGCTAAGCAGTTGGTTCGTGAGGGAACGGCGAATAATGTTTTGGTTACCATCGTTTATACAGCTGGTATGAAAGAGCCGACGCTGCTGGCTGTTCGTGGTGGCGATGGGGTGGATTTGACCGACATTGTGAGGGCTCGGTTTGACTTCCGTCCAGAAGCGATTGTTGAACGCTTGAAACTCCGTCAGCCGTGGTATGAAGCGACGAGTGTTTTTGGGCAATTTGGCAGGCCTGGTGTGCCGTGGGAAGAAGCACTTGAGTAGAACTTCCAGCTTTGGCCTATTTTGGGCTTGCAGCGTCCAAAACTTTTTCAACTTAGCATTAACTAAGCCTCAAAAGCTTTTCTAGCCGCGCACCCAAACTAGTCTCAAATCTGAATGTTCTCTACGCTAGGTGCCGCGTGACAGGGTTTTCTGATATACTTCAAGCATGATAAAAAAGTCTGTCATGTGGTTGTGGGTTTTTGTGTTCGTGGCTGCGGCGAGCGTGTGGTTTGTGTTTAGTGCGAATCCGGAGGAGATGGTAGTGAGGAGTGAGGATGGTGTGGTGACGGTGACTGGGGTTTTTAGTAAGGCCTCCCCTAGCCCCTTCATAGCTGGAGGGGGACTTACTAATACAATATTTTTTGGTCAGAGTTATCGCTTTGAGCCAATGACGATGGTGCTTGCTAAGCCGGTTTTACTTACTTGGCAGCTTGCCCCGGTAGTAGATGCTGGGGGCGTCACTGAGGGGTTGGCAGTGTATAGATTTAATGAAGATTCATTAATGTGGGAAGTGGTGTCGCCTGTAGTTGCTGCGGACGGGACGATGCTGGCGGTTGCGACTACGGTTTTTGGCGTGTTTGCGTTAGGCAAGAAAGAGGCGGTGACGGTGCCTGAGTTTGTGGAAGTTTATAAGGATATTTTGGTGGCGAAGCCAGTTGGAGCGGTGGGATTTGTGACGACGGTTGGGTACAGTAAGGCTGGAGTGGGATCTACGATCAAATTGCCGAGTGTGGGGCAGCAGGGTGGGTGCGGTGGTGCGGTGCAGCCTGGAGTAAGTGAGCAGAAGTCGAGTGTGACACGAGATGTGGTGTTGTTGGTTGACGATGTACAAACTAAACTTACACTGACATTTTTTACAAGGTGGTTTATGGCTAGTGGTTGCTCTGTGAATGCAGCGTTTCAGTCGTCGACAAATTATGGTACACTACCGTTATCTAATTAATAATTAGTTGGTAGGAGGATATGATTACACCAAAAAAAAGAGTAGCAGTTAGTCGTGCTAAGAAGCTAGTAGCACCAATTCCAGTACAGAATACTTTTAGTAAGAATAGTTGTGACGCTTGTAATTCCTTGCCAGTGGGTAGTATTGAATTGACTGCGCTGATGTTGGTGTTGGTATTCTCACTGTCGGCGGTGTTATTTACTTCTGTTTTTGCTTTGCAGACCAAGGATGCGGAGATTAAGCAGCTACAGAGTCAAGTATCTGTGGCCTTGCCAGTAGTTGAATAATTAGGTAAAAATGAGGGGTCATAATTGACTCCTTTATTATTTCTATGAAGAATGTAACTAAGGTACTATTTACACTTGTGGCGGTGTCTATGTTGGGCGCTGGTTGCTCGCAAACGACGGAGTTAACAACGACTGTACCTGGCACACAGGACGCAGTTGCCGAAGCTGTTACAGAAACAATCACAGACACGCCACTTCAGCCAGCTGAAAATATTCAATCTTTACCAACTCCAATTATGGATACAACACAGCCGTTAGCGTTTCCTGGCATTTTGTCAGCCGAGCAGATCACTGGTAAGGAAGTAACGATTGCAACGGCTAAAGGTGATATTGTGATTAAACTTTATCCTGAAACTGCACCAAATACTGTTTCCAACTTTGTTTATTTGATCTCGCAGAAGTTTTATGACGGTGTAATTTTTCATCGTCGGGAAGAAGGATTCGTTATTCAGGGTGGTGATCCAACCGGCACTGGTAGGGGTGGGCCTGGTTATAGCTTTGCCGACGAATTGAAGGACGATAAGACTTACAAGCGCGGCACGGTAGCTATGGCAAATGCTGGGCCAAACACGAATGGTAGTCAATTCTTTGTGATGTTGGCCGATGTTGCCTTGCCACATCTTTATACAATTTTTGGTGAGGTAACAGAAGGCATGGATGTAGTGGATCAGATTGTAGTTGGGGATAAGATGACGAGTGTGGTAGTCGAGTAGGCAGAATTAAATGATGAACGCAAAAACGAGCCAAGTGGCTCGTTTTTGTGACTTTGAAAATTATTTTACGGAGACGAAGGTGCGTTGCTTGAGCACGCCAGTAAAGTTTGGCATTTTCTTTTTCATAAAGCCGACTACACCAGAAGTGATGGCGTAGAGGGTGTCGTCCTTGCCACGGCGGACATTGAGTCCTGGGTGGATAGCGGTACCGCGCTGACGAACTAGGATTTCACCAGACAATACTTTGGTGCCGTCGCTGCGCTTAACGCCCAAGCGTTGAGCACGGGAATCTCGGCCATTAGTTGTTGAACCCTGCGCCTTTTTATGTGCCATACAATGTTTAGAACCTTAGAAAAGGTGTTGATAATTGAGGGGATATTTCGGCGGTACTATAGCTAAAAGATGGGTTATCGTCAAGGTAGACTGGTGATAAGGCGATGGGTACGGTATACTGCAGGCTATGGAAGATCTGATTGTGTCGATTTTAGCTGAAGTTAGCGTCAGTTTGGCAAACCATGGTGGAAGTGTCGAATTTGTTGGTTTTAATCCACAAAATGGTGCTTTATCTGTACGATTTGCTGGAGTTTGCCGGACTTGTCCGCTGGCTGCTTTTACTCTCGAACGAGGGGTAGCGAGTGTGGTTAGAGAGCGGGTCCCAGCAGTTAAGAGTGTAATTCTTGTTGAATAACCTTTTGTGGCTTCGTTTTTGCACAGTTGGCGGGAAATGTACAAGCTGCGGTTTTTCCGCTGGTCGATTGTTGCTTGTGCCTTAATGCTTGTAGGAGGTGTCATTTTGTTGATTACTACGCTCTTTCCACAGGTTCAGCAATTACGCGTGGTGCCGTTGCATTACAATATTCACATTGGGGTAGACAAGGTGGGTAGCTGGTGGCAGTTATTTGTGCCGTCATTGATTGGTGTAGTTTTGACGCTGATTAATATTTGTTATGCAGTAAGGATTTGGTCGCGTGAAAAAGTTATTGCTTATGCGGTTATTGTAACAGCTCTTCTGCTTAACATTTTGATTGCAGTCCATTTAATTTTTATCGTAATCCTCAATCTTACCTACTATGCTTGATGCTTTTGCGTTGTCGAAAATTCTGGCTTTAGCTACTTTGTCATTTATTTTAGCTTTAGCTTGGACGCCACTTTTGACGCATTTTTTGTATCGTTTCCGGTTAGGTAAATCAATCCGCAGTGCCGTGTCTGCACCAATGTTTGCCAAGCTTCATGCCAAGAAAGCTGGCGTACCAACGATGGGTGGTTTACTTATGTGGGTTACGCCGCTTATTCTGGCTCTTATTTTTGCGATAATTGCGAGTTTTGCGCCTGAATCGTTTTTTGGTCAGCTAAACTTTTTATCACGACAACAAACCTGGTTACCATTATTTGTGTTGGTGGCAGCTGGGTTGGTAGGTTTAGTTGATGATTACCTGAATGTACGAGGAATTGGTGAGCAGGGCGGCGGTATTCATATTCGTCACAGGTTGGTGCTTTATGCCATTATTGCAGCACTTGGATCATGGTGGTTTTATATTAAGCTGGGGTGGGATTCATTGCATATTCCACTGTTGGGTGACATAACTATCGGCTGGTGGTATATTCCGATGTTCATTTTGGTGATTGTTGGCACTTCATTTTCTGTTAATCAAACTGATGGGCTGGACGGTTTAGCTGGCGGTACATTAGCTTCGGCCTTCGGTGCCTATGCGGTGATTGCGCTGTTACAGGGTCGCGTTGACTTGGCTGCTTTCTGTGCCGTTATCATGGGTGCTTTGTTCGCCTTCCTCTGGTTTAACATTTGGCCTGCTAGGTTTATTATGGGCGACACTGGCGCGATGTCGCTTGGGGTTACGCTTGGTGTGGTGGCGATGCTGACGGATTCTGCACTACTCCTGCCGATTATTGGAATTGTTTTTGTGGTCGAGGCGGTGACCACGATAATTCAAATGGTTTCTAAAAAAGTTTTTAAGCGAAAGGTCTTCTTGATCGCGCCGATTCATCATCATTTTGAGGCAAAGGGTTGGCCGGAGCCAAAGGTGGTAATGCGGTTTTGGTTACTGTCTTGGATGGGTGCGGCGATTGGTTTGATAGTTGCTTTACTAGATACGGCACTTCTAGGATAAAATTTTATGGAGCGAGGTGAGAATAAAGTTGACCGCGGGTTTTTACTACTGCTCGGCGGTCTGGTTTTATTTGGCCTTATAATGCTGACATCTGCTTCCTTTCCGCTTGGTCTTAGCCGTTTTGGTAACGGTTATTATTATGTTATTCACCAACTTATTTTTGGCTTGTTGCCGGGGTTGGTTGGTTTTGCGGTTGCTTATAAGGTGCCATTCACAGTGTATAAAAAATATGCCACGGTCATGTTGTTTATTTCTTTAGCGTTGTTGCTATTGGTTTTTATTCCTGGGATTGGTGCTGAGTTTGGTGGTTCGCATAGCTGGATTATGATTGGCTCATTTAGCATGCAGCCGTCAGAAATAGTCAAACTTACATTTATGTTTTATTTAGCTGGCTGGCTCGAGAAACGCAGCGAGCATGAGCTGAAGGATTTTTCACAAGGCGTACTACCATTTTTATGTGTGCTTGGTGTGGTTGCGGCCTTGCTGATTGCAGAGCCTGATACTGGCACTATGGTGATTATTGTAGCTATGGCGTTAGCGACTTATTTTTCTGCTGGTGCACCACTTAAATATCTGCTCGGCGTTGGCGCAGCTGGAATGGCTGGTTTAGCTTTGCTTATTAAACTGACGCCGTATCGGGCGGCACGATTTACTACATTTTTGCACCCAGAGCTTGATCCGCAGGGTGTTGGTTACCACATCAATCAGGCTTTGCTGGCGATTGGTTCAGGCGGCATTTTTGGGCGCGGTTATGGTCACTCATTGCAAAAGTTTCAGTATTTGCCGGAGGTTGCTGGTGACTCAATTTTTGCGGTCATAGGTGAAGAACTAGGTTTTATTTTTACATTTGCTTTTTTAGCTTTATATTTTGCGTTATTGGCTCGTGGTTTGCGGATTGCTGAACGAGCACCAGATGCTTTTAGTCGTTACTTAGTTGTTGGTATAATGACATGGCTCGGAGTGCAGGCAATCGTGAACATCGGCGCAATGGTTGGTTTGTTGCCGATAACTGGTGTTCCATTGCCGCTCATTAGTTACGGAGGAACGGCTCTAGCGGTATCATTAACAGCGATGGGTATTGTGGCAAATATTTCTACTCACGCCAAACATTAAATATGCTAAATGAACAACATTTTTTATTGACTGGGGGCGGAACGCTGGGCAGCGTGACGCCACTTTTAGCAATTGCTGCTGATTTGCGAAAACGCAATCCCGGTGTGTCGTTGTCATTTATTGGAACACCACATGGCCCTGAACGATTGTTGGTAGAAAGTCAGCGGATTCCGTTTTGGCAGTTGGCAGCACCAAAGCTTGATCGTCATCGTTGGTGGCTGTGGCCGTTAATTCCGATTAGGTTTTTTGTAAGCTGGGTTAACGCAATCCGTATTTTATATGTAACGAAACCTAGCTTTGTGTTTGTGGCTGGTGGTTATGTGGCAGTGCCAGTAGCTTGGGCGGCGTTTGTGTTACGAATTCCTGTTTGGGTGCATCAGCTAGATGTCTTGCCTGGCTTGGCAAATAAGTTGATGACCTTGGTTGCTCGTAAGATTAGTGTGTCATTTGAAGAGACGGCTAAGTATTTTCCTGCTCGCAAAACATTACTGGTTGGTAGTATGGTGCGGCAAGCGATTCGTCATGGTGAGCGAGAAGTTGCCTTACAGCGATATGGTTTTAATGCAGCGTTGCCAACGCTTTTAGTGGTGGGAGGCGGTACTGGGGCGGCGTCTATTAACGAAACGATGGCGGCGATTTGGCAAGATTTAGTGCCGTACATGAATGTGTTGCATTTGGTGGGACGGGGAAAAATGTTGACGGTGCTCGAAGAGGCGAAACCTAGTTATGTAGCGCTAGAGTTTTTGAATGAAGGTATGGCCGACGCTTATGCCGTAGCAGATTTAGTTGTGTCGCGAGCCGGGCTTGGCACAATTTCTGAGCTGGCAGCACTTGGCAAACCATCAATTATTATTCCTATTCACGAGCCTTTTCAGGAAGCTAACGCTAGGGTTTTAGAAGAGCGGAAAGCAGCGCAGGTTATTTGGCATATGACGCCACAGATTTTAGAGCAGACAATTAGACGCTTACTTGATAACCATGAATTGAGTGCGGAGTTTGGTAAGAATATTCGTGGGTTGTTTGCTTTGAATGCAGACGAAAGAATTGTGCATGAAGCCTTAACTTTATTACTCTAAAATTATGAGTGAACATAACTCACTGCGACCGATGTGGCTTGGTTTGGCTTGTATGATAGCTGGCGTGTTGGTGATTTTTTTGACTTTTAGATTTTTGTAATAAGAAGAGCCGCACCTCACACGCGGCCCTTCAGAAGAAGTTGAAGAGGGTGAGTTGCGGCTCAGGAGAGTGGCTTCTGCTTTATGATGGCACGAATGGCCTCGTTGGTTCTCTGCAGCTCGTGTTGGCTGAAGATGTTCGGTCGCTGTGCTTCCTCGGCGACCCAAATTTCGCGACCACCGGTCACAGCGAGCGGGCAGAGCGGCCTGATGATGCGCTCGATGTCCTCGTGCCATTGCCAGGCTTGTGACAGCTCCAGCCGCCAACGGTTGAGGAAAAGCTGTCCCTGCTGGATGTCCTTGCCTTTGAGTGTGGTGAGGATGACCTCCCAGACTTGCGCGAACTGTTCGCGAGTCATGAGCGAGGTATCGCTGGCCCAGACTGTCGGCGTCAGGACTGAGTAAACAGGCTGGCGTGGTGGCTTGACCTGTTCGACTGATGTTGATCTACGAGTTCTACTATCGAGGAGATCCATTGACTGCTCCGTGTGTCGCTTGGGCGACGCTGGTTGGTGGTTGCTTGTCCGGTTGGACGCCAAGAATGTACTGCAGTTTTGAGCTGAAGTCAATACGGTTAGCCATATTTAGCTGTTATGACGCCTTTTTGTAGAGGCCGGTTAGGAGGTTCTGTTTGATGCGAAAGAGATCTTTGAGCGTGCGCCAGGCGTCGTGGATAGGCCTGACACGGGAGTCCTGGGAGTTGTACCAGGAGACGGGGACTTCTTTTATTTTGTAGTGAAAGATTTTTTGGGCGATGGCGAGTACTTCCATATCGAAACCAAAACCGGTAGTGCGTTGTTTGGCAAAGATGTCCTGGGCTGCGTTTTTTTGGAAAAGTTTGAAGCCACATTGGGTGTCGCGAATACCACGAATGAGGAGGGCTTGTATGAGTAGGTTGCCGAGGCGACTAATAATGATGCGAGAAAGTGGTTGTTTAATGACTACATTACTTTCGTGCAGATGACGAGAACCGATGACTACTGGATATTGATTAGTGAAGGGCAGGAGTTTTTCTACTTCACGAATTGGGGTGGAGTTGTCTGCGTCCATGAAAAGTACAAGCTTGCCTTTGGCTGTTAGTATGCCGTGTTTGACAGCATGACCTTTACCACGGTTTTTAGTGAAGGGGAGAAGACGGAGCATTGGGAGAAGTTTTTGCATGGAGGCGGCGACCTCGACTGTATTGTCCTTGCTGCCATCGTCAACCACAATAATCTCTACCACCAGGCTGGAGGTGATGAGGTATTTTGCTATGTCACGAAGGGTGGCTGGTAGGCGACCTTCTTCGTTGTAGCAGGGAATGACGATTGACAGGTCTGGAGTGCGCATAACTATTTTTTGAAGGTCCAGAAGCGGTTGGCGATGAAGTTATAAGCGAGGACGGCGATCGAGGCGGTGATTTTAGCGAGGGTTAAGCCCCAAGTTGGCAGCGGTGCGACGCCGTCTATAAATGAGGCACTAATCATGAGTTGATAAATAACCGCTGAAAAAATAGTCAAAAAACCAATGTTGAGAACCCAGCCGCCGGCGGAAACAATGAGAAACTTGGCATATTGTTTTTTGCTACCAGCTAAACTGTCTGCAGCAAATGTCCAGCGACTGTTCCAGTAATAATTATTGGTGACGGCGAGCACGAAACTGGTAGAGGCGGCAACGGCGTGCAGGATTGGGGAAGATCCGAGGAAAGTGGCGGCGATGAGGAAGGTGAAGAGGCCGACATCGATTACGGTGCCACTAATACCAACTAAGGCGTATTTGAAGAAGGTGTGGGCGTGTTGTTGACCGAAACGCTTTAGTCTTTGCATAAGCTAGTTTTGCATAAGCGAAATGTCGTTGACGGTGGTTGTTATATTGAACGAAGGGAAGTCTGCTAGTTTGTGGGCGGCGATGATTGTGGGAGTTGTTGGAAGTGCGAGGATTTGATTTGCGCGATCGTTAATGAGTGCCCAGCCGCCTATATATTCTGTATTGCCGTTGGCGTCTGGTGTAAGATAAACTTGTAAATTACGCGTTTCGCCGAGGTAGAAACGGAGGAGAATAAAGTCAAAAGGATCGGTGGCGATGACGGTGCTTTGTGGGGCTAGGCGATTGATGGTAGAAGCAAGAGTTGAGAAGTGTGGTTGATAGCTGTAAGGTTGAATGAGTAGTACGGCGAGAATGTAAAGGCTGGCTGTTGTTTTGAGTGCTGTGAGCTTGGTACCCAGTTGGCTGAGGGCTAGAACTAGGAAGAGAACTAGGAACAGAGCACTGCCAATTAAGAAGCGTTCAACAAAAAGTTGAACATGAATTAGCTGGAGCGCGAGGGTGATGAGGAGAGGGAAGATGGTCATGAAGCCTAGTAAGGCGAGGGTAGCGTCCCATTTTTTGCGTAAGGTGATGATGACCACGAGAGTAGTGATGAGGACGACCAGGATGACACTGACGGAAGCAACGGACAGCCAGTCAAAACGATAGCCGAGGGCTGGTGGAACGCCAGCAACGCCGACTGGGGCGCCAAAAAGGAAAATGTGGAGTGTGGTTGGGAGGTGATCAAAGGTTGAGTTAGGAACCCAACCGAGTGTGTTGTGGCCGCTGATTTGGGTGCGGAATGATGGCAACCAAGCTAGGCCGCCAAGAAGTGGGATGGCGTAACCACTGGCTACGAAGCGGTTGAAATATTTATTGAATAGTGGTTTTTTTATGTTGGTGGCGCGCCTGGTGAAATAGTGATGAGTGAAGTCGGCAATAACAAAGGCTAGGGCGAAGACGGCACCTAGGTAATGCGTCAACAAGATTGCTAATAGTGTAAGGCTGTAGGCGAGGCGAAGTTTAGTGGAGGGCTTGTCCCACGATTTTGTGAGGAGTATGGTGGCGAGAGCTAGGAGAAAAGCGAAAAGGGTATACGAACGAGCTTCCTGGCCGTAGTTGATGAAGAATGGGTTTATGGCCATGACTAGACTACCAAGAACGGCTGGCAGATGGCTTTTTTTGAACCATTGACGGAGGGCAATATAGACGAGGCCAATAGTAGCGACGCTTATGATGACTGAGAAACTACGGATAGCGAACGGACTGCTGCTAGCAATTAACGACCAGAGTTTAAGGAGAATATAGTAAAGCGGTGGGTGAACATCATGGACGACGATGCTCATCATTTGGCTCCAGGATTGGCGGATAGTGATGCCCGTAAAGGCTTCGTCGTACCAGAAGTCACGCTGCATGAGGGGGATAAAACGGAGGACGGCGCCGAGGGCCATGGTGCCGAGAACGGCAAATGTTGGCCACAGATGAGAAATTTTGAAGGAGATTTTAGACATAGAATGTGGTAATTATAGCATGAACTTGATTTTACCCACTAATAATGCTATTCTTTGCCCGCTAGAAATTAAGTATGCGCTGGTAGCTCAGTGGTAGAGCAAAGGCCTTTTAAGCCTGTGGTCGCGGGTTCGATCCCCGCTCGGCGCACCAAAAGATCCCCGCCTATTCGGGGGATTTTTTGTTTTCTGCTATAATGGGTCATATATGGATTTATCTAAACAAGTGAGTTTTCAAGACGCAATTGTGACTGTGATGGGATTGGGCAGGTACGGTCAGGGTGGTGGGTTGAGTGCTACTAAATGGCTACTTAAACATGGTAGTCAGATTGTAATTACAGACCTGAAGGACGCTGCCGAGCTAAAGGAGTCGGTGGATAGTGTAATGGAATGGTTTAACAAATATCGTGAGCAGTTTCCGGACAGAACAATTTACCAGCCGTTGTTTATTTTGGGAACGCACAGGCCGGAGGATTTTTTGAGCGTTGATTGTGTGGTGCAATCGCCGGGCGTGCAGAGTGAGGTAGAGTTTGCCCTGCAGGCTAAGGCGAAAGGTGTGGCGATGGAGTCTGATGTTAGTTTATTTTTCCGTTATTTTCAGTACCCAACAATTGCAGTTACTGGAACAAGAGGTAAGACGACGACTACTCGTTTGCTTGGTGCGATGTTAAAGAGAATGGATGAGAGTGCCGTGATAGCTGGTAATATAGTCATGTCGCCGCTTGAGGTGCTTGATGATTTGGTAGCTAAGAAAACGGCGACGCCAGTGGTGATCGAGCTTTCCTCGTGGATCTTGGAGAGCTTGCCGAGTGCGTTTGCAGACATGAAAAAAGGGCCAGACATTGCAGTTATTACAAATGTCTTTCCAGATCATTTAAGTCGCTACCAGGATTTTGAGGCGTATATTGCATCTAAAGAGATAATGATTACGGAGCAGACGCCGGAACAGTTTGCTGTGCTGAATTATGATAATGAGCCATTGCGAAAACTGGCGGAGAAGGTAACTGGAAAACTTTTCTGGTGCTCTGAGACATATCAAGATCACGATGGTTGTTATGTGAAGGAGGGTCAGGTGGTTTTCCGCAAGGCTGGCGTCGACGCAAAGATTTTGCCGGTTGTTGAGCTTGGTTTGCAGAGTGCAGAAAATTTGGAGAATGTGTTGACGGCGACTTGTGCTGCTTTATTACGAGGAGTTAAGGAAGCAGATGTCGCCCAGACATTGCGGAAGTTTGTTGGTGCGAGCGAGGCTCAAGAATTAGTGAGAGAGGTGAATGATATTACCTTCATTAACGACACTGTGGCAGTCACACCGGGTGCGACGATTGATGTACTAAAGAAGTTTGGTGTGCATAATGGCGTTGTGCTGATCGCTGGCGGTGAGGATCAGCATGTTGATTATAAAGAATTGATTGAAGAGATTGTTAAGTCGTGCAAGCAGGTGATTTTGTTGCCAGGCACGGCGTCGGATAGTTTTGAGACAATGTTACTTGGTAAGGTTGAGACGGAACGCGCGCTTGATATGGCGGACGCTGTGACCAAAGCGAGGGCAGTAGCGATTCGCGGGACTGTGGTGTTACTTTCACCTGCTGCACCTGGCGCTCCGCTATTTGCGAATGAGTTTGTACGAGGAGAGCAGTTTAGAGATGCTGTGAGGACGCTTTAAGAAGCTTCCGTCAACGCGAGACTCGGGGAGTCACTTCTTTTCTCAGTCGGGCATTTAGACGCTCGTCGATTATTACTTGAGGGAATCGACGGCCTTCAAAATGCGC
>JAGVNL010000014.1 GCA_020053275.1 bacterium | reverse complement strand
TCACTTCTTTTCTCAGTCGGGCATTTAGACGCTCGTCGATTATTACTTGAGGGAATCGACGGCCTTCAAAATGCTATTCCTCCCTCGACAGAAGCGACACCCCACTCGTCTTCGTTGACTACAGGCTCAATAAAAATTGTAAGCTACCAACTACCGACTACTAACTACCAACTTCATTATTTATGATTCCAACGACAATAAAAATTAAAAATAATAAATTGCCGGATGGTCCGGGGGTTTATTTTTATTATGATGTGACTGGTAAGCTTTTGTATATTGGGAAAGCGACGAGTTTGAAGGCTAGGGTTGGTTCGTATTTTAATAAGGCACATGAGGCGAGAATTGAGGATTTGGTGCGGAACATTGCGAGGATTGAGTATGTTGAGACGCCGAGTGTGATTGAGGCGCTGGTACTTGAGGCGAACCAAATTAAACTTTACCAGCCGCCGTATAATGTGATGCAACGCGATGACAAGAGTTTTTTGTATTTATGTATGACGAATGAGGATTGGCCAAAACCATTGCTGTATCGTGGATTTGATTTGGAGCGGATGGGGATTGAACCATTTTCCAGGACTTTGTCGGCGGCAGCAAAACAGAAGTTCTTGGTAGTGTATGGACCGTACATAAGCGGCAGGTCGTTGCGAACGGCGCTTGATTTGGTTCGTAAGACAATTCCCTGGTCGACCTGTACGCCAGGTCAAAAGAAGCCGTGTTTTGACGCGCAGATTGGAAAGTGTCCTGGGGTATGTAGTGGAATGATTACGAAAATTGAATACCGAAAAATTATTAAGCAGTTAATGTTGTTCTTTTCTGGAAAGAAGGATCAATTATTGCGCCAACTGATGAAGGAAATGAGTAGGGCGGCGTCGGTTAAGAATTTTGAAGAGGCGGCACGGTTGCGCAATCGTGTTTTTGCATTGGATCATATTCAGGATGTGTCGTTGATTACGAGGAGTGACGATGAGGACGAACGGAAATCGTGGAAAACTGTGCGGACAGCCAGACCGTTTATTGATATTGATGGGAGGCTGGAGGCATATGACATTGCCCATATTTCTGGGACAGCGAAGGCGGCGAGTATGGTGGTGTTTGTGAATGGGAAACCGGTTAGAGAGTTGTATAGGAAGTTTAAGATTAAGATAGCTGCCGGGGCGAATGATGTGGCAGATATGGAGGAAGTGATGCGTAGACGATTAGCGCGAGCGATTAGTACGCCAAAAACATGGGGATTGCCGGAACTGATGATCATTGACGGCGGTGAAGGGCAGGTGGCGCGAGTGCAGCAGGTACTTGATGAGGTTGGTGTGAAGGTGCCGATTGTTGGAATCGCTAAGGGGTTTGCTAAGAAACAAGATAGATTAGTTTATGATGCGGAAAATAAAGAGTTGCAAAGAGTGGCGCTTACATTTAAAGCTAAATTAGCAGAGGTGCGAGATGAGGCGCATAGATTTGCTGGTGCGTATCACAGGATTTTGAGGAGTAAGAATTCTTTTGGTAAGTTGGTTGGGAAACGAAATCCCTAAAGAAAATTGAAATAGTTTATGCACAAGAACAAACGCCGAACGCGTTTTTTCTTTATGTATAGCATAAAAATGCATTGTGAACGATTTGGTGAAAAGTGTTGACCACTGGTGTGCGGTGGAGTATTGTGGAGATGTTAGGCACAAAGTGGGGCTAACGCTAGAATTAAAGTCACACCGCCATGTTCCTTGGAGAATATCATCATTCCATCGACGACAAGGGACGCGTAAGTGTCCCGGCGAAGTTTCGCGACGACCTTGTAAATGGGGCGGTCGTGACGCGAGGTCTCGATACTTCATTGTTCCTGCTTCCCTTGGAGGAGTGGGGTAAGCTTGCTGATAAGTTAGCAGGTTTGCCCCTAGGGCAAGCTGATGCCCGTGCGTTTTCCCGGCTTATGTTGGCTGGCGCTATGGACATTCAGCTTGATGGGCAGGGGCGATTCGTTATTCCGGAATACTTGCGAAAGTATGCTGGTCTAAAGCGTGAGGTGGTGATAGTAGGCATCCACAACCGCTTGGAGTTGTGGGACGAGGAGGAGTGGAACAAATACACGGCGCAGTCAGAAGCTGATGCCGAAAAGATTGCCGAGAAACTTGGAACATTGGGCGTATGAGCCACATTCCAGTTCTAGCAAAAGAGGTGCTTGAAGGTTTGGCTTTAGAGCCAGGCATGACGGTGCTCGACGGTACTTTGGGGCTTGGTGGGCATGCGGCTCTCATGCTCGAGGCGACAGCTCCGAAGGGAAAACTCATCGGCGTTGAACGCGACAGTCGTAACTGGGCAGTTGCTAAAGAGCGGCTCACTAACTATGGCGACAGGGTGACCACCATTCGTGATAGCTATGGCAATGTTAGCAGCCATAATATTCCACCACTTGACGCTGTGCTGCTTGACCTCGGGTTTTCTTCTGTTCATGTGGATAACGCCGATCGTGGTTTTTCCTTCATGAAGGAAGGGCCGCTCGATATGCGCTATGACCAAGGGCAAGAGCTGACGGCAGAGGTGATTGTGAACAGTTGGTCACGGGATGATCTAAACCGACTATTACGAGAGTACGGTGAAGAACATTTTTCTGGCGAGATTGCTAGGGCGATTACAGAAGCTCGTAAGAAGCAACGGATTACGACGACGACACAGCTAGCAGATTTAATACTAAAATTAGCTGGCGGGCGAGGCAGTATTCACCCAGCTACTAAAACATTTCAAGCCCTGCGGATTGCAGTAAATGATGAGTTCGGTGAGTTGACAAGAGGGTTAGATGAGCTGACGAAGTTGCTAAAACCTGGTGGTCGGTTGGCAGTGATCAGCTTTCATTCTTTGGAAGACAGAATCGTTAAGCAGTTCATTAAAGAGTCGACCTTGCTCGAGTCATTAACCAAGAAACCAATCATCGGCAGTGACGAGGAAGTGAGGCTCAATCCTCGCAGTAGAAGTGCCAAGCTACGGATTGCAGTAAAAAAGTAGACTACATAATGGAGGTTATGTTGCAAGTAAAAACAAAAATTGTCAGTTTACTTAATAACTCAAAGTTGATGAATGTCGTCATCGTGAGTTTGTTGATTGCTTTTGGCTTGTTGTATATTGTGCAGGTTAACTCTTCCGCTACTCGTGGTTTAGCTTTGCGAGAATTGGAGGAACAGAACCAATCGTTGAAGGTTGCTTATCAGAGTACTGCAGCGAAGATTGATGAGTTGCGGTCACTTGATAGCGTTATGCAGCGCGAACAATTGCTAGGACTCGTTAAGGCTAGCCAAGTTTCTTATATTACGAAGACTATAAACACCGTGGCTTTGCGGTAGAAAGTTAGCAGTTGTGCTATACTGCCCCTATCTATGGGAGCAGATTTATCGGCACGCCGACCCCGTCCTTTAGTATTAGCGATACTTGATGGGTTTGGTGTAGCGCCAGACAGTGAAGGAAATGCGGTGACGCAAGCAGCGACGCCGAGTTTTGATTTATTGAGCACTCGTTATCCGGTAATGACACTGCAGGCTTCTGGTGAGACAGTCGGTTTAAGCTGGGGTGAGATGGGTAATTCTGAGGTTGGTCACCTTACAATTGGCGCTGGTCGTGTTTATTATCAAACCTTACCGCGAATTAACAAAGCGATTGCGGATGGCAGTTTCATGACGAATGCCGCTCTGTTAGAAGCTATTACGCATATTAAAGAAACTGGAGGTACGCTACATTTACTCGGAATTGTTTCGGCTGGGAAGGTACACGGATATGACGAGCACTGTGTGGCGTTATTAAAGTTGGCAAAGGCGCAGAAAATTACTAAAGTTGCGGTACACGCAATTCTTGACGGTAGAGATACACTTTATAATTCAGGTATCGACTTTGTGACAAAGCTCCAGTCAACCATGGTTGAGCTTGGTGTTGGTGAATTGGCGAGTTTGTCTGGCCGGTATTTTGCGATGGATCGTGATAACCGTTGGGACAGGGTTGAGAAAGCCTACAATGCCATTGCTTTAGGTATTGGAGTGATGGCGATCTCGGCCAGTGAGGCGATTCATGAGGCCTACGCTAAAGAGGTTTATGACGAGGATTTTCCACCGACTGTACTTACCAAAAAAGGTTCGCCGATTGCGACCGTCAAAACGGGTGACGCTGTAATATTTTTCAATTATCGTCCCGATCGGGCTCGTGAACTCACTAAGGCTTTTGTGCTGCCGTCGTTTGATAAATTTGAACGAGCTTATATTCCAAATGTTTCGTTTGTCACATTTTCTGAGTACGAGGCAGGACTACCGGTGGCAGTTGCCTTTAAGTCAGAAGCAATTCAGAGTACCTTAGCTCAGGTGTTAGCAGATAACGGTTTGGTTCAGCTGCATGTTGCCGAAACTGAGAAATATGCTCACATTACTTTCTTTCTGAATGGTACTAGGGAAAAGCCTTTTTTGAATGAAGATAGGGTTATTATTCCTTCACCTGCTGTGGCGAGTTATGATTTAGCGCCAGATATGTCGGCTAGATTGGTGACGGCACGGGTTGTTAAGGAAATAGGCCTGGGAAATTACGATGTGATAATCATGAACTTGGCCAACCCTGATATGGTGGCGCATACTGGTGATTTGGCGGCGACTAAAAAAGCTGTTGAATGTGCAGATGATTGTGTTGGGCAGTTGGTAGATGCGGTGTTAGCGGCAGACGGTGTGTTGTGCATGACTGCGGATCACGGTAACGCAGAGGAGGTACAGAATTTGCAAACACATGATGTGGATAAAGAACACAGTACTAATCCGGTGCCGTTTTGGATTGTTGGCAAGAAGTATGAGGGGAAGGCTTCGGTTAGTGGAGATGTGCCAAACGGCGACCTGTCGCTCGTGCCACCGGTTGGTATGCTGGCCGATGTCGCGCCAACTATTTTAGCAATACTCGGCTTGCCACAGCCGCCTGAAATGACTGGTACCAGTTTAATTTAACAACTCAATGACTATGAAATTTGATCAAACAGTTGCTATATATTTGCGACGACATGTAATTAAAGCGCCGAGGATTTGGAACTGGTTAGCTCGTTATGCGATGTATGTTTTCGTGATAGCGGTTTTTGCTAGCTTGGCGTTGGTTCCTAGCAGTGTTTGGTTGTCGCAGTTATTTCTGCCAGCAGCGGCTTGTTACTTTGCAACATTGTTAGTTCAGGTGGTAATTAGGAGACCACGACCAAATGCGTTACCACATGGTTTCAAGTTGTGGATTCACACCTATTCTTTCCCTTCGGCGCATTCTTCGGCTAGTTTTGCTTGTGCTGTGTTGTTGTCGGCGTTGGCGTTTGTAATTTTACCAGCCGTTGCGTCGATGGTTTTAATTTCGAGTTTTGTTCTAGCGATGCTTATTGCTGTGTCGCGGATCATTGTTGGGGTGCATTACCCGTCGGATGTGATAGCCGGGGCGTTACTTGGCACTGTTTTAGCTAGTGTATTTGTGTGGTTTTTATAAGGTTGCCGATGGGGCTAATGCTTGGTAAAGTGTTGGCTCGCGCAGAGCGCGAGACTCGGGGAGTCCCTTTCTTTCTCCGTCGGGCGTTTAGACGATCGATAATTATTACTTGAGTGAATTATCGCCATCAAAACGCGCGTCCCTCGGTCGACGAAAGGGACATCCCGCTCGTCTTCGCTCTGCTACAGGCTCGGTGAAAATGCTGTTAAGGGAATATTATGACAAAAATACAAGCAATTATTTTGGCGGGAGGGAAAGGTACGCGCTTGGCGCCGTTGACTGATTTTTTGCCTAAGCCGTTGGTGGCTGTGGGTGGGGTGCCAATGATTTTGCATATTTTGCAACATTTGAGAAGGGCTGGGATTACGCGAGTGGCAATTGCGACCGCTCATCTTGGTCAGCTCATTGAACAGGCGTTGGGTAGCGGCGAAAAGTATGGAATGAATATTTCATATTTGCGTGAACCTGAACCGATGGGTACTGGTGGTTGGAGTAAACTGGTTGACTGGGATAATCTGGATGATAACTTTTTGGTACTGAATGCAGACAATATATTTTGGATTGACATCAAACAATTTTTAGCTCGACATTTGGCGGAGAGGAGTATCGCGACATTGTCGGCGATTGAATTGCCAAGTACCGATATTTTGAATTATGAAATTCTGCGACCAGCGTCGATGAGGATGAGACTTGAAGCGTGGGTTGATAGAACTAAAACACAGGAAGAATTAGCTGATAAGAAGACCGGTTTCATTAACTCTGGTTGGTATATAATGACGCCACGGGTTAGGGAATATGTCGACGATATTCTGCCGATTTCAAACGAAGCACATATTTGGCCGAGGCTCGCAGTATCCGGCGAGAGTATCGGCTTTTATCACGCTACTGAACCGTGGTTTGATTCTGGTACTCACGAACGGTTGGCTCGAGTAGAAGATTTCTTGAAAAATAATCCGCAATATACTTTTGGTTATGGTGAATAAAGCTCTTGTTAGGCGCGGAGCGGTATTGGCCAGCGGCATTATTATATTGTCGATTGCGATCAATCAGATAAATCGTTTTTGGTTGACAACATCAGCTAAGGACGCGGCAGTTTACGAGGTGGAGATCCGGCCAGGTGGTGTGTTGAGTAATATAGCTCCGGTATTAGCCGAAAAAGAATTAGTTAATCAGTTTTGGTTTAGGGTCTACACTAAGATTTTTGGAGGATCGTCGAGGATTGATGTTGGCACATACTCGATTACCAAGGGAATGAGTTACGCGGCGATCATTGCGGTGATGCATGATGGTAAGGCGGCGGAAGTCAAGCTGATAATCCCAGAAGGTTTTACAATTAAGCAGATTGGAGAACGAGTGATAGCAGTTTTTCCGAATATTACGGCTGAAGATTGGGCGCGTGCGACTGGACAATTCTCGCCAGAGGAAACGATGTTGTTTATTGTAAGCTCCGGTAAACCCGACGGCGTTGACCTTGAAGGTTATCTATTTCCAGATACCTATAATTTCGTTTTAGGAGTTTCGGCAGACGATATTGTGACGAGAATGATAGATGAGATGGCAGAGAAAGTTGCCACTGTTGGGTTGAGGCAACAGGTTGGTGAGGGTAAACCGTTTGCGAGTTTACATGAGGCGTTGACGCTAGCCTCGATTTTAGAGAAAGAGGTGAGGACGCCAACAACGATGGCCAAGGTGGCGGATATTTTTTTGAAGCGTTTGGCGATTGGTATGGCTTTGCAGGCCGATAGCACTGTCAATTATGTAACAGGAGGTGACAGCCCGAGTGTGTCGTTGGCTGACTTGGCAACAGATTCCTTGTATAACACTTATATGTACCCTGGTTTGCCACCTGGCCCGATTAGCAATCCTGGGCTGAATGCGTTGGCGGCTGTGGCCAGCCCGAGTGTTAATGACTATTATTATTTTCTGACCGATGATGCGGGAAATGTTTATTATGCAGAAATGCATGATGAACATGTAGCGAACAAAGCGAAATACTTGAAATAAGTATGAAAGAATTTGTTTTAAGTGGTGGTGGATTTGGGACGCGGCAGATTGATTATGAACAAGAGTTGAATGATGAGCAGCGGCCAGCGGTGATGGATGGCGACGGGGCTGCTTTGGTGTTGGCTGGCGCTGGTAGTGGTAAGACGCGTGTTATTACATACCGCGTAGCTTGGCTACTAGATCATGGTATTCCGCCAGAACGGATTTTATTACTAACATTTACAAATAAGGCGGCGCGCGAGATGGTTGGTCGGGTTGAGCTGCTGCTCGGCGTTTACCCGCATGGGTTGTGGGCTGGTACTTTTCATTCAATCGCGAACAGGATCTTGCGGTCGTATGGTAGTAACATCGGATATGGTTCTAACTTTTCGATTCTTGATGAGGAAGATGCGAATGATTTGATTAAGTTGTGTGTGAAGCAGCTTAAGATTGATTCCACAGCCAAGCGTTTTCCGAGTGCTTCCGTTCTTAAAAGTATTATTTCTTACAGGCGGAATGCAGCTATTACGCTGCAGATGGTGTTGGAGCGAAAGCATCCACATTTTTTACCGTTGTTGGCAGATATTGTGCGAGTAAGCGATTTGTACGAACAGCAAAAGAAGGAACAGCAAGCGATGGACTTTGATGATTTGTTGACCATCCTTTTACGATTGTTGACTGAGCAGCCCCACATTAAAGAAAAACTGGCTAATCAGTTTGCGTATATTTTAGTTGATGAGTTTCAAGATACAAATGTCGTTCAGGCAGACATTGTGCATGCGTTGTCGTCGATTCATAACAATGTGTTAGCGGTAGGTGATGATGCGCAGAGTATTTATTCTTTCCGAGCTGCGGAAATTAGAAATATTTTGGATTTTCCTAGACGGTATAGTGAGGCGAAGATGTTTCGTTTGGTAACAAATTATCGGTCGACACCACAAATTTTAGCCGTGGCAAATAGTGTGATTGCGAATAATGATAATCAATTTGCTAAGGAGTTAGTAGCGGCTGTGGGGAACGGTGATTTACCATATTTGGTGCCAGCTAATTCTGCCAGCCAAGAGGCACAGTTTGTGGTGGAGCAGATGACGACACTACTTAATCAAGGTGCCAGTTACAGCAGTATGGCTGTGTTGTTCCGGGCCGCGTATCATTCACAGCAGGTGGAGTTTGAGTTGATGAAACGCGGTATTCCGTATGAGTATCGCGGTGGTATGAAGTTTTTTGAACGCGCTCATGTGAAGGATGCTTTGGCACATTTACGAGTCATGCAAAATGTGAAAGATGTCATGGCTTGGGACCGGGCGCTTATGTTGCAGCCTGGCTTGGGACTGACAACGGCAAATAAAATTGGTTGCATGGTGGCGAGGTGTAATGATATTGATGAGGCGATGCTGGCGACACCAACAACTGGTGCGAAGGCAGGGCAAGGTTGGGAAGGTATGCGGCGAATTATGAAGGTGATGTTGACGGCCAGGCCAAGTATTGCCGACATGCTGCGAGCGTTTGCAGGGAGCGACGACTACCATGCGTATTTGGAGAACGAGTATCCAAATTGGCAGGAACGGCTGGACGATGTTGAGCAGCTGGCGGCGTTTGCCGAGCAGTATGATGATTTGGCGGCGTTTTTGGATGCGGTAAGCTTGACAGCAGATTTTGGTGCGAGGGTTGATGATCCAAGCAAGCCAAAGCGCGAGAGTGATGAGGACAGTGTTATACTGTCGACTATTCATCAAGCGAAGGGGTTAGAATGGGATACTGTTTTCATTATCAACTTATCAGAAGGAGGGTTTCCAAGCGGCAGGGCGATGGATGAAGAAGGAGGGTTGGAGGAAGAACGACGCTTGTTCTATGTGGCGTCGACGAGGGCGCGGCAAAAATTATTTTTAACTTATCCGATTACTGCTGGTTACGAGCATATAGAACTGCGACAACCGTCTATGTTTTTGAGCGAGATTCCTAAAAATCAGTATGAAGAAGTTAAGTTGCGCTATGGTGGAGATTGGTCCAATATGAATGGGCGGCAATCCAAGGTAGCGGTGGCTCGTGGTCAAGCTGATGATTGGGATGAGCCGACGATTGTGCTTGACCCTTCAGGTGAAACGCTGCGCACAACTGTTCCGAGTAGCTTTCTTCGTGGGATAGATGAGTTATAATACTCAGGCCTCAGCCCAGAAACTCTTCAAAATTCGCCTCGACCGGTAAGAATATGCGGCGAGGCATGAGTTTCTCGGGTCGGCCAT
>JAGVNL010000034.1 GCA_020053275.1 bacterium | reverse complement strand
TAAACCCTCTAGTCGGGTGACGCGAGCCAGGTCCCCTGCTGGGCGCGGAACGCCTAGTGAGCACCCAGGAGGGTGGCCAAGCGGCAGGACCCGACGAACCATCGCACCCCGAGCCTTGGTCAGTTCCCCGAGGCCTGCCCGGCTCCGCCGGGTCTCGCATTGACGGTAGCTAGAACAATTCTATGACCCATCAAACTAAAACCCTAGAACTTTCAGGCGGCGAAAACACCCTCACCTTATTTGGCGAAGGCGAGCTTTCAATCACCGGCCACGGCCACCTCACACTTTCATTATCACCAAACACATCATTCACCATCATCTCATCAGTCGCCGCCAATCAGAGCCTAAACATTGAATGTAAACTCTCCCCCAGCTATGGGGGAGTCGGAGGGGGCTTTAATGATCACATTAAACTGCACCACCATCTCGCCCTCGCCCTGGGCGCGACCTACACCGAACGCCTCGCTCTAAAAGTCTCCGGCCATCTCGACCTACTTACTGAAGTCACCCACCTCGCAAAATCGTCGTCAAAACTCACCACCAAACTTGTCCTGAACGACGGCGCACAAGCCATCATTCGTGGTACCATCATAATTGACGCTAACGCCGGCGGGTCAATTGCCAGCGAACGCCAGGACGCCCTATTGCTTGGTACCAAAGCCGAGGCCAGGCTACTCCCAGTCCTCCAAGTTGCCAACCACGATGTTTCCTGCAAACATGGGGCTACCGTCGGCCATGTAGACCAAAACGCCTTATTCTATCTGCAATCCCGCGGTCTGGACGACGCTGGCAGCGAACAAGTTTTAGCCGACGCCTTCCTAAACTCATAATTATGGAAATGCTGGGTGGTCGTACAATCGAGGACATTCGTCGCGACTTCCCGATCTTTCGCAATCGGCCTAATTTAGCGTACCTAGACACCGCCGCCACCTCGCACATGCCCTCCGTCGTCCTCGAAGCCATGGTCGACTTCGAAGTAAACTACCGCGCCAATGTCCACCGCGGCCTCTACCCCGAAGCTGAACTGGCCACCAACGCCTACGAATCCGCCCGCGCCGAGGTCGCCGCCTTCATTGCCGCAGAGCCAGCAGAAGTATCCTTTACGAGCGGCAGTACTGCTAGTTTGCAAATGTTGGCCGCCATGCTCGGTCCTCGCCTAAAGCCTGGCGACAACATCCTAGTCAGCAGCATGGAGCATCACAGCGCCCTCCTGCCATTCAAACAAATCGCCGTCGAGCGAGGTGCGATGGTCACCACCGTCCAGCATGATGCCGATTACCGCCTCGATCTCACAACCTTCCAACTGATGCTAAATAATCGCACAAAAATTGTCGTCATCACGGCCGTCAGCAATGTGCTCGGCACAGTGAATCCAATCGCAGACATCGTACAGGAAGCTCACAAACACGGCGCCATTGTTATCGTCGACGCCGCTCAATACATTCCGCACCTCGCCCTATCCGTCAAAGAGTGGGGAGCGGACGCCGTTGTTTCTTCTGCACACAAAATGTATGGCCCGCTGGGCGTCGGCGTGCTCTACATCGAAAAATCACTCGGCCTCACCCTCACTCCGTCCAATCTAGGCGGCGGCATGATGCTTGAAGTCACCTCATCAATTACCACCTTCGCCGAAGCTCCTCATAAATTCGAATCCGGCACGCCGAACATTCCAGGCGTCATCGGCCTCGCCGCCGCCACTCGTTATTTGTCGAGCCTCGGCTGGTCGAACATTATCGCTCGCGAGGAAGCAATGACCCGTTTACTTATTGTCGGCTTGCTCTCGCTCGGCGATATCGCCATCATTGGTCCCCTCACCATGGATAATCGAATCGGTGTAATTTCGTTCACCGTCCCCGGCCTCCACCCCCACGACCTCGCCACCATCCTCGGCGAACAAGGCGTCGCCATCCGCGTTGGCCATCATTGCGCAATGCCGCTCGTCTCGAGTATCGTACCTGGAGGAGTCGCTCGTGCCAGCCTCGGCCTCTACACTACAGAAGAGGACATCAGCCGCCTCATTCAAGGCATTAAATTCGCCCGCCAAACTCTTAGCTGATATGGACTCAATCTACCGTAGCCACATTCTGGAGCATGCCCGCCATCCTCATAACTTCGGCATTCTGGCCGACGCCACACATACAGCCCGCCTGGCCAACCCAACTTGCGGCGACGCTTGCACAATCTACCTAAAAATCGAAAATGATGTCATCGTTGACGCCAAATGGGACGGTCACGGCTGCGCCTTGTCGACTGCTGCCTCATCTTTACTGACCGAGCATCTCACCCAGAAGCCCGGCTTAAGCCGGGCTTCTGGGACAATGCAACTCTCCCCCAGGCATGGGGGAGGCGGAGGGGGCTTTACTTCTGAAACTGAGTTTTTAAAACTTTTAGGAATCGAACCCACTTCCGGCCGCCTCGACTGCGCCCTCTTGCCACTCCGCGCCTATCACGCCGCCATAAAATAATATGTCTCTCATCATTTCCGACCTTAAAGTCAGCCGCGAACAAACGCCTATCATAAGCGGCGTCAGTTTTACTATTGCGCCTGGCGAGCTGCACATTCTCTCTGGCGTCAACGGGGCAGGGAAGTCCACGCTCTTAAACGCCCTCATGGCCAATCCTCTTTACGAAGTCACCGCGGGGAGCATCGTACTCGACGACACCGACCTCACCTCACTCCCTACTTACCAGCGTGCCCGTCACGGCTTATTCTTATCCCTCCAATCTCCACCCGAAGTACCCGGTGTCCCCATGGACGACTTCCTTCGCACCTCAATCGAGGCTATCACCGGCGAGCGCCCTCACACTTTGCCCTTCGAACGCGACTTCCAGTCAGCCCTCGGCCTGCTCCGCCTCGACCCAAAATTCGCTAAACGCAGCTTGAACGAAGGCTTTTCTGGCGGCGAAAAAAAACGCTCTGAACTCCTCCAGCTCCTCATGCTAAAACCCAAATACGCCCTCCTCGACGAACCAGACTCTGGCCTCGACCAGGGCGCCGTCGGCTACTTGATCGAAGTCATCACTCAATTGCGTCAACAAGGCACCGGCATCCTCCTCGTCACGCATTACAACCATATCATAACCGCTCTCCACCCAACCATTGTCCATCACCTCAAAAATGGTTTATTAGCCTAACAATCTAACCGCCCATTATGGCCTACAAAACAGACAGACCAAAATACTTTTGCCATCGTTGCGGTGGGGAATTAGTGGCCAAAGAAGTCTACGCCGAGTACGACAATTTAACCGGCATTCGCTACGCCAAACTAAAATGGTATTGCCCCAGCCGCCGCTGGTATCAGGTTCACTCCCACTTCCGATCCTTCGATATGTACGCGTCACATACTTAACCACCTATGTTCAAAGATTTTGACACCTGGAATTCAATAAAGAAAAATAACGAAAACCCCTGAAACCCAGGGGTAATCTCGGAGGCCAAAGCCACTAGTCAAAACATTATAACAGAGTCAGTCATCTGGACAAAATCACCGTTTTCAACTACTTTACTACCACTATGCGCAACGACTATATGCTCCCAATCGTCATTGAAAAGTCCGCCCAAGGCGAGCGGTCTTATGACATTTACTCCCGTTTGCTCAAAGATCGCATCATTTTCCTAGGTACCGCCATCGACGACGGTGTCGCCAACGCCGTTATTGCCCAGCTCTTGTTCCTAGCCAGCCAGGACAAAACCAAGGACATCACCATCTACATCAACTCCCCAGGCGGTAGCGTTACCTCTGGCCTCGCCATCTACGACACCATGCAGTACATCGGTCCTGATGTCAGTACCGTTTGTATCGGTATGGCAGCCTCAATGGCCGCCGTTCTCCTTGCTGCTGGTGCCAAGGGTAAGCGCTTTGCCTTGCCAAACTCGGAAGTCATGATCCACCAGGTATTGGGCGGCGTCGAAGGCCAGGCTAGCGACATAAAAATCCATGCCGAGCGTATTATGCTCATGAAAGAGAGCCTAAACACCATTCTCGCCAAGCATACTGGCCAGTCCCTCGCAAAAGTCACGGACGACACCGAGCGCGACAAATTTATGGGTGCCAAAGACGCTCAAAAGTACGGCTTGGTGGACAAGGTCATCAAGTCTGCCTAAAGCCTCACATAATCGAGAAATCACAAAAAGAGCCTGTTGACAGGCTTTTTTTGATATGTTACCTTCCGCAGTCACGAGTGCTAGGAACGCTGATTAACGGCAAACTGCAGTCACGACAAGCATGGGGACATATTTCGTTACCTGACTTCGGCTCCGGCTGATCCCAGTGCAATGGGTATATCTTCTTGACTGCAGTTTAGCGCGAACCAGCGGTCACGAACCATAAAAAGAAAAACCAGCCGTAATTGGCTGGTTTTTCGTGTATAAGTTGAGCGTCGACGCTCAACGTATACAGTTGTTATGGTGTTATTGGCACCTCGCTCGGCGTCTCAGGTACCACTGGTTCTGCCACAACATCAGCCTTGCCGACCAAACAAATCTTCGGCAGTGATCGGTAGCTCGAGAAGAAGTCCTCGGTATGCGTCGTGCCGTCGGCGTAACTCACATTATAGGTAAAGTTTGTTGTCGCTCCCGAGTGCGCGGCCTGGCATTTTTCCACCCCAGGTGCCAAGGTATCAGTCTCTTTCGTTACTGCTGCCCCAGCCCCCGTCCAGCCGAGTACCACAGGTGGCGTGTATGAACCCTTCCGCCCGTCAGAAGTCCCCCAAAAAGTGAAATTTAATTCTGAGCTCGTCCTGTTCATCTCCGCCGCAAACAAAATGTAGTTCGGCGTGTCATTCATGAATTTAAAGTCTGGTGATGGGTCATAAATCGTAGCATCTGTTCCCGGGTTGCTGTTGCTCGGGTCATTGTAGTAATTAACCACCAGCGAGTGATTGCGCCGCTCAACCACCTTCAAGCCAGAGTTCATCACTGCCCGGAAGGTCGTCGTTCCAATCTGACACAAGCCACCAGCAATTTCCGGCTTAATCTCATCACCCTTAATCACCAGCTCCGGGAAGTAACCATCTTCAATCGTAAACGGCCGTAGTTTTTCGATAAGTGACAGGGTCTCGCCAGGGGCAATCAACAAGCCATTCAACTTGTCGACGCCGTGCTGAATGTTAGCCAAGCGGTTGCTCGGGGAGCCCTTAAAACTCGAAGTACCAACTCCCAACGCCTCTGTAATTCCCAAATTATTCACCGTTCCAGTTGTCACCGTTGGTTCCGTCACATCAGCTACCACAAAAATCGTACTCTGCACCTTATTCGTAAAATAATCGACTATTGCCGCAATCGTCTGCTCATCATTCACAGTAATACCATTATGGCTACCAGCAAACTCCGTCACCTTATTGCCCTCCATAGCAAACCTTGCATCCTGTGCAGCAACATCTACCTTGTCATGCACTTCGGCTAAAAAGTCTGTCATTAAGCTGGCGTCGAGGTTTAGTTTTGGCGCTCCCGCTTCGTCAATGCTCGGTACTAACCAACCCATCAGTTCGGCTTGCGTAATTGACCAAGTCTCATTAACTCGCCCCATTTCAGCAATGTATTGGAGTGTATATGGTGCGTGTTTAATCGCTTCTTTCGCTTGGTCGACGAGGCTCGCAGCCTGGCTTTCGCTGACAGCTGGATCTGTGCTCTTGACCGCCACCGTGAGTGGCTTGAGCGACAAGTCCCAGCTATCGGCGAGCAACGCGTTGAGCGCAGTAGTTATATCAAGCCCAGTCCCTGCCTCTCCCGGTGTCACGGTCACGCTCACCTCGTCGTTCTTAGTGCTAATTTTATAATCTGTTGGCACGCCTTCCGTAATCGCCTCTGGGAAAGCAGCTATTATCTCCGCCTCAGCCAACGCACTATTCACAGAAACCACCTGCGGGTTGACTGGTGTATCGCGAACTATCGCCACTACCAGCGCCTTCAGCCAGCCAATCGGCCCAGCCTCATGACCAACCGCCAGTACAGCGTCGACGGCCTTATTAACATCAACCGCCATCATATCCGCCGTTGTCTCAATACTTTCCGACCGTAAGGCGACATTCTGACTCGTGTCGTTCACGCTCACCGTCAAGCCAGCGTCGAGCATCTTGTCGACAGCCTGCCGTATCACCTCAGTTGTTGCCAGTCTATCAAGTCCTCCCAAATTAATATTAGCAAAGCTGACGCCAGGCAATACTCGACCATTATAATTCGCCTGCACCAAAAAAGCGGAGCCAAAAACAATCACGCAAACCACCAACCCAACACCAATCACCATGAACGATCGTTTGGTTGGCAACATTATACAAACTCGCTGATAGAGACTATTACCAATTTTCTCCTCCGCCTCAGTCTTTATCAGGTTCATACTATGGATTTAGATCCTCTCGTACGGCGAGTTTAATGTCACCGTAAGCTTTAGGAATTGTAATAGTTAAAATGCCATTTTTAAGAACCGCGTCTGCTTCGTCTGTCTTAACCCGGCAGGGGAGGACAATCGAACGGCTAAAAGCGCCCCAAAAACACTCACTGTAATGCACCGTACTATGCGCCGGCAAGCTTGCCAAGCTCCTCTCACCACGGATTGTCACCAAGTCCTCCGTCACATGAATATGCAAATCCTCTAGCTTTACCCCAGCAATCGCACTTCTAATGATTATTTCGCGCGGTGTCTCAATACAATCAACGGCCAGCTGGCCCTCATTCTGACTAAAAGAAAACTCATTTTCGGCTGACTCTGACTTCATATTATTTCACAGTAAGGCGACGAATGTATTCGTATAGTGGACCAAGAGCTAAGCCGAACGCCACGCTCCAAGTCACCAAGTCGAGCGGCACATTCCACAAATAACCATGTTCCGCAATCAGCGTACTGCTGAACCCTTGCGTACTCCCCAGAATCGCAATCGCTCCAGCAAAAAAGGCAACCAATCCGGTAATCAAGCCTGAGAGCAACACATCCACCAGCAAATCATGGCGGTGTGCAATAATGTAAATGCTCATCACAGCTCCAGTCGCCAAGGCAGCGGGTGCTGGCGTCAAATCAAAAGCCACCGCACAGAACACAATGCCCCACATAAACAACAGCGTGCCAATAAACAATCTAATCAACCAAATTTGCACCAACGCGTCATTGTTCTTTGCCTGCACAATCTTTGGCAAACGGTGGTAGTGCTTACCGAATATGACATGGTAAAGGCTACCTGCCAGGCCAGCCACCACAAACGCAAACCATAAATCAAGAATATGCACGCCAGCAAACCTCTCCGCCACCATGGCCGCGTCACCACCCTTCATGGTCACAATCACTGGCGCTAGGAAGAAGGCGCTGACGCTGAGAATAATCATTTCCTTCCGCAATTCCTTATTCAGAATAAACACCCCCAGCCACAAAACGCTGAGTATATAAACAAATATCGCAAAGGCACCTATCATATTGACACCATTGTACTTTATTTCGCTTATCGACGCCAAAATACTTTGTACACAGGCTATTTGCCAACCTTTTTACCATCTGTTACAGTAGTGAGGCTTAACATCCGTACGGTTACTTCTCCGTTATAACGAGTAGAAGTGTCAACGACGGAGCAGTAACAGGGCTCAAAAAGCCCACAAAGTATGGCAGACACAACACGCGTTTTCGTTGGTGGCGTTCCTTACGCAGCCACGGAAGAAGAACTCAAGGCCCACTTTATGGCCGCTGGTAATGTAGTCTCGGTATTCATGCCAATCGACCGCGAGACCGGTAAGAAGCGCGGTTTCGCCTTCGTCGAGTTCGAGAACGAAGCAGACATGAACAAGGCCGTTGATATGTTCAACCAAACCGAGTTCGGTGGTCGCACCATCAGCGTCAACTCAGCTCGCCCACGCGAGTAATAGTTGCGCTCAATCATCCCTCGCTCCGGACCAGCTCAGCTGGCCAGGACGGGGGATTTTTGTATCTTCGCCAATTGTGTTACCATATTTTCGTATGAATGAACCAAAACTCGACATCTCTTCTTTTGTTAAAGCGCACGCTAGCCTTGTTGACGCTTTAGACGCCAAGACCGACGATAAAATTCAAGCCGTTCTGAACCGCGACGCGGCGATTCAGCGTTTTGAATATACCTACGAGCTTGCCTATAAGATGCTTAAGCGTTTTCTGGAAATCACCAGCCACAATCCAGACACCATTGATGAACTTGGTTTTCGCGACATATTACGGGTCGGCGGGGAGGTGGGATTGATAGATGATGTCAGTGCCTGGTTCGATTTCCGTGAAAAACGCAATATCACCAGCCACGCTTACGACGAAGCCAAAGCCAAAGAAATATTTGCCACTATTCCTGCCTTTGCCGCAGCTTCTGGCAAACTCTTGACTGGTATGCAAAGTCGTCTAGCTCAATAGTCTATGATCGACCTAAAGCCCGAATGGCTAGCAATCATTAAAGGTATTTTCAAGAAGTATTTACCACACACCAAAGTTGTTCTCTACGGTTCACGCGCTCGAGGTACTAAAAAACGCTATTCAGACATCGACCTCTGCATCATGTCCGACGCTCCCACCAACGACCGCGTGCTCAGTCAACTCAAAGATGCCATGTCAGAATCCAATCTCCCAGTTCGTGTCGACATCACCGACTGGGCCACCACCAGCCACAACTTCCAGCAAATCATTGCTGCTAATAGCGAAGTTCTGATCGACGCATAACAAAAACTCCCCAGCTCCGGCCGGGGAGTTTTGTTATCTGAATCTTATGGCGTATTACTATCGTCGCATTCCACCATTTCTAAATTAGAGGCTCCGTTATCTGATAAAAATTGCCAAGTTTCAGCTAAAGCTTGATTTAGCTCAGCATTCATTTCAGGACTCAAGACGGAACGGATTTTATGATCGATCCCCAAACTAATAGTTCCTCCACCTTGCATCAGTATAACACTAACATCAACCTCCTGACCGTTATTAGATATTTTCTTCAGCAATTCAGTGCCATATTCTCCAGTACCTACAAATCCTAGGTTTTTCAAGCCAGGAACAATCACATTCTCATCATTTTCCTCGCTCCATTCACGTTCAAAACTATGTACACCTGTCGTGAGCATCTTATCCGTATCCAGGTTCATCGGGTTTTGTTCCTGCTGTGCCTCAGGCAGTTTTATACCGCTATCTGCTGATGCTTTTTTAAAGCAGCTTCCATCTGGCCAAACTTCGGGTCGCTATCAGACATAAAGTCAATTAATGATTACCAAGATAGTTTATCACTTATTTTAGCAATGTGTCATTCTTTGCCTTTTATTATGTGGATAACTAATAAATACGCCCCGCGTTTTCAGCCCCATATGACGCCTGGCGAAAAATTCTGTACAATACAGTCATTATGACAAAACTTTCTACTCTCGCGGAGCACGAACATATCGCCCGCTGGTTTTTCCTCATCATCAGCCTCATCATCGGCTACCTCTTTTGGCAAACCATTCAGCCCTACGCCATCGTCCTCATGACAGCCGGCGTGATGGCCGTAGTTACCACGCCTCTTGAACGCGTTCTTCGCCGCAAACTCGGTGGCCGCCGTGGTTTGTCATCATTGCTAATCGTTTTCCTAGTTCTCATCGTCATCGTTGTTCCGCTCGTTATTACTAGCATCGTCATGGTGAACCAAGCAGTCAACCTCGTGCAGCTGCTCGTTGCTCAAAACGGTTCAATTTTCAACCTCGATTTTTCCACGAACCAATTCTTCCAACATCTGCCGGCTGCCGTCCAAAACTACATCAACTCATTTGACCTCCGTGCAGGCCTAATCTCCATCGCGCAGTGGGCCTCGCAACATTTGGGCGAGATCTTCTCGAGCGCCGGCACCTTCCTTTTCAAAACCTTCGTTTTCTTCATCTGTCTTTACTATTTCCTCGTTGATCGCGAACGCCTAGTTCACGAAGCCCTCGTTCTTAGCCCGCTGCGCGATAAAACTGACAGCAACATCCTCTCCAACATGACCAGCACCATCCGGGCAGTCGTCACCGGTTCGGTCATTGTCGCCGTTGCTCAGGGCGTCGCCGCCGGCATTGGTATGACCATCTTTGGTGTTCCCGGTGCCCTCATTTGGGCAGCGCTTGTCATTGTTGCTGCCAATATTCCGTTCGTCGGCACGGCGAGCATTATGGTTCCAGCCTGCGTTTATCTCTTTCTATCGGGCAACGAAGCTGCTGGCATCGGCCTAGCCATCTGGTCAATAATTATAGTTGGCTCAATCGACAACTTCCTACGCCCAATCATTGTTGGTGGTCGCACCAGCATGCACCCCTTACTCATTCTCCTCACCATTCTCGGCGGGCTGCAAGTTTTTGGCCCAATCGGCATCATTGTCGGGCCAACCATCCTCGCCGCCTTCTTATCCCTCGTACAACTCTATAAAGCTGGCGTTCTTGAGCGCCAATCATTATAAATATATGTTTGACGAAACGCCAAAACCAGAAGCTGTCGACCCATTTGCCAGCATCCCCGAACCCGTAAACACTCCCCCAGTTATGGGGGAGTTAGGAGGGGGCCTTAACGAGCCCGCCGTCCCTACTCCATCTCTACCGTCATCTACCGAGTCAAGTCAAAGCTCAGCTTTGACCGCAAACCAAACAATCGAGCTAAGCTCGACGCCACACCATAAAGGTCACGGCAAATTAATTTTGTTAATCAGCGTTTTCCTATTACTAATTGCCGGTGTCGCCGCCGCTGGCTGGTATTTCTGGACTGCCGCCAATGATCCAGCCAAAGTCCTAGCTAAAGTGCAGGTCGCCATGGCACAAGTGGAAACTTATGGTTTCGTAGTCGATGTCACTGCTACTGGTAAAATAAAACCCGACGCCAAGGCCGAGGATCAAGCGTCAGTTGCTGGTACAGCAGAACTCACAGTTTCTGGTACAAACGCTGGCAACGGTTTTGCAGCCACCGTTTCAGTACAGACAAATCAGGAGGGTAAAGACTTCGGCCCATACTCATTACAGATGCGCAAACTTGAAGACAAAATCTACGCTCAAATCCCTGGCTCTTCAATCACCTCACTACTTATCCCGGAGCCAATCCAAGAAATGCTAAGTAGCTTCGTCGACAAGTGGATTGTGCTTGATATAAAGGACGCCAAGCAGCAACTGGTGAGCATGGAAGCACTAGCCGAGGCCAATTCCGCCCTCACTTTGTCCGCCGAGGACGAGGCCGTCATTAAAGAAAAGTGGTTAGCCGCTATTCCCACCATCTTCACCAACATCACGGCAGAAAAATCAACAGTGGTCGACGGTGTGAAAACTCGTCATTTCACCTTTGTTGTTGACGGTGACGCGTTAATTACCAGCTTGAAAGACATCCGCTCGGTGCAACCAACCGCCGTCAGCGAACGAGACATCAGCCGCGTCAGCGATATTGTCGACGCCGTCAGCAACATGACAGGGGAGGTCTGGATCGGTTATGAGGATAACATTATTCGTCAGCTTACCTTGTCAGGTCAACTCGATCCAACGCTTCCGCAGCTCAAGGACAAAGTAGACGGTCAAACCACCTTAACCGTCAGTATTTCACTATCAGACATCAATAGCACTACCGACATTGTAGTACCAGAGAATGCCAAAACACTACAAGAAGTTGTATCGGATATGATGGAGGCTAATGCCCTACAAGATTCCATTGATGATCTCGACGCCGACGAGGATGGCTTAACCGCCAAGGAAGAGACCAAATACGGCACGGACCCAAATAAGGCCGACACCGACGGCGACGGTTTTAGCGACGGCGCTGAAGTAGGGAAGGGCTATAATCCGTTAGGTGAAGGTAAACTCTAAGCACTGTTTATGGCCGACAAATTTCGTAATTTTGCTCCACCCGAAGTGATTCTTCATGTTTATAACGACAAGGAGGCGTATGACAATGTTACTCGTTGGGAGGCGGAGTTGCAACAAATCGAAGGAGAGTTCTCAGCCTTGCATAAGCAACTAAAAGCCCTCAAAGAAAAAGAATATTCAGGCACGGAGCTCTCCCCGAGTGACGAGGAAGACCAAGCAATCATCCTAGAAAAAATCGCCTTATTACAAACCGCTGGCCGTACCATTTCCAAAGAACTACGCGCCGTCCGCGCCAAATTCACCTGGATCCCGCGCCCCATCGCCGCCGATGAGAGATTATCTAAATGAGCTTACCTATGCCCCAATCCCTCCTCTGCCTAAACTCTCGTGCTGCCATGACAGACATCCGCCGCTGTCAGGCGGAGTTCATTGTAGCCTATGACCAAGCTACAGT
>JAGVNL010000003.1 GCA_020053275.1 bacterium | reverse complement strand
CGAAACTCCATACATAATGGAGCTTACACAAGACAAGGCTCGTCGCCCAGCTTCTGGCTGCCCCCGCCCTTACGGGACGGGGTTTTGAGCGGAAGTTAAGCAAAAAAATATTCCTGAAATATTTCAGGAATATTTTTATTAGCCGCAACGAAATTACTAATCTTTCTTGAAACGCACCGAAAATGCTGGCACCCACCGCACATTCATATCGTCCACAATCTCTACATTTTCCTGGGCTAAGAACTTATTTAACGACATATCACTAAGCATCTCTTGATCGCCATGAATGTCTGCTTTAAGCGCCTCCATCTCCGCCATATCAGCCGCCGTCCGAATATTATTCTCTATCCCCTTCTTTTCCTCCCGCAACTTCTGCATCTCCTCTACAATCTCCCCATACCTCGCATTTACAGACAACTCATCACGGAACGACTTTGCTAAATCACGACGCTTTTTCTTTAGAATTTGTAGCCTCTTGTAAACGGACTCGAGCGTATTTTCCATAGTAATAAAGAAATATTAGAGGTTGAGCGACGCGGTCAATTATAGCACACTCGGATAACCTGATTCCACTTAGTGGAAGATGCCTCCACTAAGTGGAATCACTTTTGTTCGGTTTTAAAAAACTCTCGTACCAACACCTCGTTTCCCATTACGAGCGCACTCGACAAAGCCTCCTCTGGCGTCATCCACCTAGCCTCTTGATGCTCACTTAAACTAACCACCAGGCTCGGCTCTGCTTCAAGCCTAGCTGAGTACATATGAAAAATAAAATCATAATCCGGATACCGAACATAAGCCGTTTTAAAAAAATCAAACCTCTCTTCAGCCAATTCAATCCCAGTTTCTTCCGCAATTTCTCGCCTAACAGCCTGGCCTGGCGTCTCACCATCGTCTATCTTCCCACCAGGCACTCCCCACTTATTCCCCTCACTCTTATCCTCATTTCTAAGTAACAACAAAAACCTATCACTCACCAAAATATACGCACTCACCACTCTAAACTTCGGCTTAAAATCACTCGGTTCTTCCCACGAAATCTCTGCACTCATAACAAAAAACTAATACAACAAACCCAGCTCCTTCACTTCATTAATCGCATTCTGTAGCTGCGAATGTTTAGGATTAGGCAAATTATCCCAAGTGAACCAACCAAGCTCATCAATCTTATGTGGTTCTCCATTCTGCACCTGAGCCGGATCAACCTTCACTGCATAAGTAATGCTAATCCAATGCGTTGGCAACTCATTCTGAATCCGCAGAACATTACGAACGCTAACAAACTTAATTTCTAATGCATCAACACAAAACTCCTCCTTAATCTCTCGCCGTAAGCAATCCTCAAACTCCTCATCAAACTCCAAAGCACCGCCACCTGCGTCCCAATTCCCCTGCTCGTCCCGGCACTTCTCACCTCTCTTATGCAACATCACTCTCCCCCTACCATCGTGCAACACAAACGATATCGAAACACCAATACAATCAACTCCTCGCTTCACCTCAGTTTTAGTTTTATCATCCATATTCTAAACCCCGTGACATTTCTTAAACTTTCCGGCGAAGCCGGACCCGGCTTCGCCGGGCTTACCTATACTCCGTGACACTTTTTATATTTTTTGCCACTGCCACAAGGACATATTTCATTTCGCCCAACACTCTTAGCATCAACAACTATCGCAGAAGTCGCCGCTGAATTTGAGTTTGACGACTTGTCAGCAGAAGACAATTGCATTCCACGAATCATTTGAGGTGCCAGCTCCAACATCTTTTTGGCAGCCACGGCCTGGTCAAAGAGCTTAAACAAATTGTAAGCAACATCATGCTGAATCTCATCTTGCATGGTACCAAACAAGCGGAATGACTCGTGCTTGTACTCCACCAGCGGATCCCTTTGCGCATAACCTTGCAAGCCAATCGTGTGACGCAAATATGTCATCTCATCCAAATGCCGCATCCAATGACTATCCATAGCCCGCAACAGCACATTGCGCTCTATCTTCTGTACCTGCACTTCATCACCAAACGATGCCACTGCCTCTTCATACTTTACTTTCAGGTAACCCATCATCGCTTCAATTACCGTCGTCCGTTGACGGGCTAACTCTTCCTTATCCAAACTCAAACTTGGCAACGCCGTCGCAATTACCGTTTTAACCTCTTCATTTAACGGTACAATCGTATTCAAAACCTCTACTATCTCCTGCACATCCCAATCACCCTTAACCTGTTCTTCTCCACTTATCTCCGTTGGCACAGTAACGCGCTCACCAGTATGTGCCAAAACAACATGCTCAATTTCTCGTTCAATCGTTGCCGCCACATCAGCATGCGCCACAGTAACATCTTCCTGCAAAACCTTACGGCGTCTGCCATAACTCGCCAACCTGTGCTTGTTCAACACATCATCGTACTCCAACACATGTTTACGAGTATCGTAATTATTTCCTTCAACTCGTTTTTGCGCACTCTCAAGTGAGCGCGTAATCATCTTGCTCTCAATCGGCGTCGTGTCATCAAACCCCAGCGTATCCATCATGCTCTTCACCCGACTACTCCCAAAAATACGCATCAAATCGTCGTCCAGCGAAACATAAAATTGCGTCATCCCAGGATCGCCCTGTCGTGCCGCTCGACCACGCAACTGGTTATCAATGCGTCGTGATTCATGCCGTTCAGTACCAAGCACAAACAAACCACCCAATGCCTTCACCTCCTCTGCCTCAGCCGGATTTGGTGGATTACCACCAAGAATAATGTCGACACCACGACCAGCCATGTTAGTAGCTACTGTTACCGCACCTTTGCGACCAGCCTGCGCAATAATCTCACCTTCCCGTTCATGATTCTTGGCATTTAGCACTTCATAACGCACACCAGCTAAGCGCAACAATTCACTTAACTGCTCATTCTTTTCCACAGAAATAGTACCAATCAACACCGGCTGACCTCGCTCCTGCAACGCTTTAACCTCTTGAACCAAAGATAAAAACTTTCCGTTCTCAGTTTTATAAATCCTGTCTGGCGCATCTTTTCTGGCATTAGTTTTATGAGTTGGAATTGCTACCACCTCCAAATTATAAGTCTTAGATAGCTCCTCAGCCTCTGTTGCTGCAGTACCAGTCATACCGCCCAACTTCTTATACAAACGGAAATAATTTTGATAAGTAATTGTGGCCAGCGTACGGCTCTCGCGTTGAATTTTCACACCTTCCTTAGCCTCAATCGCTTGGTGCAACCCTTCGCTGTAACGCCTACCTTCCATCACTCGTCCAGTAAACTCGTCAACAATCATCACTTCACCATCACGCACAATGTAATCCCGATCTCGCAAAAATAAAGCCTGAGCTTTCAACGCTTGATCGGCATGATGCACCGTGCCCAAACCGCCCTCCGCATAAAGATTTTCTATACCAAGCGCCTTCTCAACCTTCTGCAAACCAGCTTCGGTAAATATTGACGACCGGAGCTTCTCGTCAATATTATAATCCTCATTCAGCTGCAAATGCTTCACGATATCCGCAAACCTGTAGTATGTATCTGCCGACTCTTCAGCTGGTGCACTTATAATCAACGGCGTTCTTGCTTCATCGATCAAAATACTATCAACCTCGTCGACGATAGCATAATGCAATTCGCGTTGCACCATGTGACTAGCTTCCTGCGCCATGTTGTCGCGCAAATAATCAAAACCATATTCATTGTTCGTGCCGTAAGTAATATCGCAAGCGTAAGCGTCTTGCCGTTGACCGGGGCGCAAGAAATCCATTTCTACCCGGAACGAACTTGTAGTCGCCACCGCCTCATCTGTTTTATCTTCGGCCACATCGACAACTGGCACTTTATAATCAACATCAAACACATAACCACACTCGTGCTGAATACAACCAACGCTCAAACCTAAAAAAGTAAAAACCTTACCCATCCACACCGCATCGCGTTTAGCCAAATAATCGTTAACAGTCACCATGTGTACGCCCTTGCCAGCCAACGCGTTCAAATAAACTGGCGCCGTAGAAGTAAGCGTCTTGCCCTCACCTGTGCGCATTTCTGCAATCATGCCGCGATGCAAAGCTAAACCACCCATCATCTGCACATCGTAATGCCGTTGCCCAATACTCCGCTTAGCAGCCTCGCGCACCACCGCAAAAGCTTCAAAAGCAATATCATCTAACGACGCCCCAGCCTCAAGCTTGGACTTAAATTCCAGCGTCTTGCCCTTTAGCTGTTCATCTGTCAAAGCAGCAATCGCTGGCTCAAAAGCTAGAATGATTGCCGCGTCAGTTTGCAAACTCTTAATGAGCTTAGCGTTCGGGTCACCAAAAATTTTATCCAAAAATGACATAGGCAAAACAACTATTATGCCCCAAGTTTGCCTGAAAAACCCTTTTTCCACAAGAGCAAAAACTGGCTTTATACCATTAGTTTTCTGGCTACACTGTCGACATTTCCTGCGCCCATCACAATCACCACATCATCCGGCTCAATCAAATCTCGCAGCTGTTGCTCAGCTTCTACCAAATCTTTGGCATAACTTAACGGCCTATCATCGCCTAATCGTTGCTCCACCGCCGCCAGCAAATCACGGCTCGACACCGTAGCATCATCAGTCCTCCCAGTCACGCCATAAATCTCGACGAGTATCAAAACATCTGCCTCATCAAACGATTCCACGAACCCAGCAAACAATTCTCTTGTTCGATTATGTTGATGCGGTTGAAAACATAATACTATCCTCTTGCCAGGATAAAACTTCTTTGCACCAACAAGGGTCGCCTTGACTGCCGTTGGATGGTGTCCATAATCAGAAACTATAGTCGCCCCATTCAATTCTCCTACCACCTCAAAACGACGCCAAATCCCCCTATAATTTTCTAGTGACTTCCTCATCACCTCATCGCTCACTCCAAACGCACGAGCAACGCTCCTCGCCGCCGCCGCATTCGCACGATTGAACTCACCAGGCACCAGCAATTCATAGCCAATCACATCGTTGACGCTATACTGCGCGATTCTCGAGCCTATAAGCTTCCGAGAGTTAACATCATCTACATTTACAAAAACGCTCTTTGCCGTTTGCGTTACCAACTGCTGAAAAGTTTCCACAATATGATCAAGATCGCGATACACATCTAAATGGTCTTCCTCAATGTTTGTAATCACCGTAACCTCTGGATGCAGCTGCACCATCTTCTGTTTATACTCGTCACCCTCAATAATCAAAATATCACTCTTGCCAATGCGCAAATTACCAAGCTCGAAGCCTGGTACCAAACTTCCTACAAACACCGTCGGATCCAACCCCGCATCAATAAAAATCTGCCCACACATTGCCGTTGTCGTACTTTTACCATTCGTGCCAGTCACGCAGATAGTCCGGTACTGCTTTGACAATTCACCCAACCAACCAAAATGACCAAGTTGTGGAATCCCCCTCTTCTCAGCCTCAACCTTTTCAACATTGTCCTCACCTGCTGCCTCGGTATAAACAACTAAATCACACTCGGCTGGAATATTACTCTCATCATGTCCTATCTTAATTACCACACCCCTCTTAATCAAATCATCGATGATTGGCGAACTGGTACTATCTGCCCCACTTACAATCTTCCCTTGCGCCAACAAAAATTTACCAACGGCACTAATACCAATCCCGCCAGCTCCAATTAAATGAATGTACTGCGCATCATCAATCATACTAGCTACGATCATCCAACTTTTCCTTATGGGCAATTAATTGTCGCTTCAAGTCATCCTTAGCTGTATCAATTGCCGCATATAAATCTTCTTCAATCGCTTCTGCTCGCAGCGTAACGCCAGGAATCGTCATCATAAACTCAGCCCGGAAAATCTTCCCCTTCTGGTGATGCTCGCTTGTCTTCCCTACTTCCGCCGACACCTCACAAGAACTATAGCGTTCACAAAACTTCTCTAAACTCATGAGCTTTTCTTGCACATAATTGTTAATAGCGTCGGTCATCTCCATGTGAGTCGCCAATGTTGCAAGAATATTCATATATTTAGATTCTACCCTTTATCAACATAGGTCGCAAGTAACGCCCGGTATGACTATCTGGTCTACGAGCAATATCCTCGGGCGTTCCAGTAGCCACAATATTACCACCTTGATCACCACCTTCTGGACCCATATCAATAATATAATCGGCTGTCTTAATCACATCAAGATTATGCTCGATGACAATCATGCTATTACCTTTATCCACCAATCGATGCAACACCTCAAGTAATTTCCGTACATCATCAAAGTGTAAACCAGTAGTTGGTTCGTCTAGCAAATAAAGCGTTCTTCCAGTCTGCCGCTTACTTAACTCACTGGCCAGCTTGACTCGTTGCGCCTCACCACCAGATAGCGTGGTCGCACTCTGACCAAGTTTAATATAACTCAATCCAACTTCATTCAATGCTTTTAGCTTGTCACTTACATCCGGCAAGTCTGCAAAAAACACTGCTGCCTCTTCAATTGTCATATTCAAAACATCGGAAATATTCTTTTCCCTATAAACCACTTCCAGCGTTTCCCGACTGAATCGCTTACCCTTACACACTTCGCAAGTCACATACACCGTTGGCAGAAAGTGCATTTCAATTTCAATCACACCATGCCCCTCACAATGATCGCAGCGCCCACCAGGTACATTAAAACTAAACCTGCCAGGCTTGTAACCACGGAACCGCGCTTCTTCCGTCATCGCAAATAACTCACGAATTGGACCCCACGCTCCAGTATAAGTCGCTGGATTACTGCGCGGCGTGCGGCCAATAGCGCCTTGGTCAATCAAAATCGCTTTATCAATATATTCAATTCCCAGCACCATCTTGTGCGCTCCAGCATGCTTCTTGCCGCCATAAAGCTTTTGCGCCACCGCCTTGTACATCACATCATAAGCCAAGCTCGACTTGCCGCTACCCGACACCCCAGTCACACAAACAAAACGGCGTAACGGAAAATCTACATCGATATTCTTAAGATTATGTTCCGTTGCTCCCCGCACTTTAATTGCACCACTCTCATTCAATCGTCGCTTGTCTGGAACCGGAATCATTTCATCACCTCGTAAATACGCCGCCGTTCTGGACTTTTTATCGTTAAAAATTTCTGGTACAGAGCCTGACGCCACCACAAATCCGCCATGAACCCCAGCCCCAGGGCCAATCTCCACCATATAATCACTGCGGCGAATGGTGTCCTCGTCATGCTCAACCACAATCACCGTGTTCCCAAGATCACGCAAATCTTCCAGTGTTTTAATTAGCTTTTCATTGTCCCTCTGATGCAGCCCAATTGTTGGCTCATCAAGGACATACAACGCGCCAGTCAAGCGCGACCCAATCTGCGAGGCCAGACGAATGCGTTGCGCCTCACCACCAGACAGTGTCCCGGCCGTGCGATTAAGCGTTAAATAATGCAGCCCAACATCCAGCAGAAATGTTAACCTATTTTCAATTTCTTTCAACACCATGCTAGCAATTTCCCGCTGTCTCGCAGCAAGCTGAATGTTTAGGAAAAACTCCACCGCGTTGTCCACAGAGTAACTCACAATGTCGACGATACTCCTACCGTCTACCCACACAAACAATGCCTCGCGTCGTAATCTATCACCATGGCAAGTCAAACACGCTTCAGTCGAAAATAAATCAACCGTACCCAAACCGGAACAAGCCGCACAAGCGCCATACGGACTATTAAAGCTAAACAATCTAGGCTCAATCTCTGGAAATGAAAACCCACACTTCACACAACTAAACTTGGACGACAATACTCGTTCATGGTCACTGTACAAAACAATTGTTACTCCCTCACCTCGTTGCACCGCTGTCTCTAACGCCTCATTCAAGCGCTGCGCCGTGTCCTTGCTTGGCTGCCTTAGGTCGACAGCCGGAATAGTATCAACCACCAAATCAATCGTATGCGCAGAATAACGCGATAAACTGATCTTCTCACTTAACTTGTGCATTTTGCCGTCAATCCGTACATTCGCAAAACCACTATTATAAAGATCATAAAGCAATTGGTAGTACTCACCCTTTCTACCCCTCACAACTGGCGCTAAAATCAACACCTCCTCCTTTTTCCTTTTTGTAGCTACCGTCTTTGCTTCATTAATATCTCGCGCGACAATATCCGCCATCTCGTCCACAGTCAGCTTTTCAATTTTAGTTTTACAATTTGGGCAATGCGGTTCGCCAATGCGTGCAAACAACACCCGTAAATAATCATAAGTCTCAGTAATCGTGGCAATCGTCGACCGTGGGTTCCGACTATGCGCTTTCTGATCAATACTAATCGCTGGCGACAAACCCTCAATCTCGTCTACATCTGGCTTCTGCATCGCACCCAAAAACTGCCGTGCATAGGAAGACAATGACTCAATGTAACGCCGTTGACCTTCCGCAAAAATGGTATCAAACGCCAAACTCGACTTACCACTCCCAGAAACACCAGTGATACACACCAGCTGATTACGCGGTATAGTGACATGTATATTTTTCAAATTGTGCTCCCGTGCACCCCTAACAACAATATTATTTTGCATATTTATTTTCGACGATTTACCCTCTTACTGACCGCTTCTTTCTGAGCTAATTCCGCCTCTAACACCGTTATCTCGTCGCGTAACAACCCTGCAGTTTCAAACAACAAATTCGCCGCCGCGTCTTGCATCTCACCCTTCTTCTCGGCAATCACCTCCCGCAATTCCTGCGGGCTGGCTGTCATTTCAATGCGCAAAATCTTTTTTGTCGCTGCCGTCCTGTCACCCATCAACTCTGCCCGAATATCGCTGATCTTTTTGGTAATTGTCTCTGGCGTAATATTATGCGCAATATTATGCGCAACTTGAATTGCCCTACGCCTATCAGTCTCCGCAATCGCTTTTTTGAGCGAACCTGTCATAACATCAGCATAAAGAATAACCTGACCATTTACATTTCGTGCCGCTCGTCCAATGGTTTGAATGAGAGAAGTAGCGGAGCGTAAAAACCCTTCCTTATCCGCATCAAGAATACCGATCAACGACACCTCCGGCAGATCAAGCCCTTCGCGCAACAAGTTGACGCCAACCACCACATCATAAACTCCTCTACGCAAATCAGTTAGTACGCTAATCCTATCAAGCGTCTCTACATCTGAATGTAAATAGGCCACTTTAATCTTTTTCTCTTTCAAATAATCGGTCAAATCCTCAGCCATCTTCTTGGTCAGTGTCGTCACCAAAGCCCGTTCGCCGACACTAACCCGCTGTTCAATACGAACTATCAAATCACCAATTTGTCCTGCGTAGCCCTGTAGTGACGGTGCCTCACCGTCTACTGCAGGGAATGACACGATTGGCATCACCATCGTCTCTGGGTCCACAAGCCCTGTTGGTCGAATAATCTGCTCTACGACTTGATCGCTAGTCGCGGCTTCATACGGCCCAGGAGTGGCCGAAACAAACACTGCCTGCCCAATTTTTTGCACAAACTCGTCAAACTGCAACGGCCGGTTATCACGAGCAGAAGGCAAACGGAAACCGTGCTCTACCAGCGTATTTTTACGCGCCTGATCACCTGCGAACATTCCGCCAATCTGCGGCAGCGTTACATGCGACTCGTCAATGATCGTCAAAAAATCTTTAGGAAAATAATCCATCAGCGTATACGGCGCTTCCCCTCTACTCCGCCCATCAAAGTGACGCGAATAATTTTCTATGCCGCTACAAAAACCAATATTTCGCATCATCTCAATGTCATATTTTGTTCTGCGCGATAACCGCTCATACTCCAACAACTTACCTTCTTTCTCAAAAATCGCCAGCTGCGTCTTAAGTTCCCGTTCAATGTCGGTAATCGCCCGCTCGCGTTCACCTTCCGCCGTCATGAAATGCTTAGCCGGAAAAATCATCATATCTCGTAGTACCTCACGCCGTTCTCGTGTTACTGGGTCAAGCAATAAAATCTCGTCGATAATTCCCTTTGTCAACGACAGCCTATACAACACCTCCTCATTCATCGGCATCAACTCAATGACATCACCCTGCGCTCGAAAATGACCGCGCTTCAAGTCCACCGTCGTCCGCGTGAATTGCATCGCCACCAGTCGTCGCAATAATTCCGTCCGACTAATTTTATCGCGCACCATTAAGCGCATACCGCTCTTCTCATACTCAACCGGCGAACCCAAACCATAAATACAAGACACCGAGGCAACAATAATCACATCTCGTCGTGATAACAAAGCTTGTGTTACTGCGTGCCGTAAGCGATCAATCTCCTCATTTATCTGCGCATCTTTTTCAATGAAAGTATCCGTTCGCGGCAGATACGCTTCCGGCTGATAGTAATCGTAATAAGAAACAAAATACTCCACCGCATGATTAGGAAAAAACTCTCTAAACTCCTGACACAACTGCGCTGCCAGCGTTTTGTTATGCGCAATCACCAGCGTTGGCCGTTGTTCCTGCGCAATCACATTCGCTATTGTAAAAGTTTTACCGGAACCAGTCACCCCAAGCAAAGTTTGGCGTGCCAAACCGCTCCTCAACCCTTTTACAAGCTCTGCAATCGCCTTGGGCTGATCACCCGCCGGCTTATACTTTGACACCAATTTAAAATCCATAACGCAAATATTCCGCGAGCAACGGCTCTACGGGGGATACAAGTATGTCTCTAAGAGACCTACATGGTCTCCAAGTGACCTGGATATAATACCGTACAAACAACGAACAAGCAAGCACAAACTTATCCACAGCTTGCATCCCAAACGAGCCTCGTCCGTGACAATGACGCTCCCCGCCCTTACGGGACGGGGTTTCCCGCATCAGCGGGCTACATTTCGATTCTCGTTCCTGCGCTGTCCTCCTTGCCTTGCTGTTCGAT
>JAGVNL010000023.1 GCA_020053275.1 bacterium | reverse complement strand
TTACTTGAGGGAATCGACGGCCTTCAAAATGCGCGTCCCTCGGTCGACAGAAGCGACACCCCACTCGTCTTTGTTGACTACAGGCTCAATAAAAATTGTTAACTACCGACTACTAACTACCAACTTATTACTCTATGCGAACAATACTCCGAGTGATAAAATTTACTGGTCAAAGTTTGTGGCGGAATGCTTGGTTATCGCTGATTACGCTGACGATTTTTGTGCTGACGCTGATGACCGTGAATGCGGTGTTGCTGGTTAATGTGGTGACGAGTAGCGCGATTAAGGCGGTGCAAGATGAGGTACAGGTGGCGGTTTATTTTGTGCCTGGGACGAGTGAGGAAATGCAAAAATCTGTAAGGGGCTACTTACTTGGTTTGAGTCAGGTGAAGACGGTGGAGGTGATTACGGCGGATCAGGCGTTGCAAAATTTTAAGGAAAAGAATGCTGGCGATCCAACTGTGCTGGCGGCGCTTGATGAGGTGGGCGGTAATCCGTTTGGTGATGCGGTGGTGGTGTCGGCTAAGTCACCAGATGATTTTGCTTTTATTTTGGAGGCGGTGAAGACGCCAGAGTTTGCGCCGTCAATTAAGAAAACTGATTATACAGATTATCAGGCAATGATTGATAAGCTTACCTTGTTCACGGATAAATTGCGTTTAGCCGGGCTAGTGTTAGCGGGTTTCTTTGGCTTGATCTCAATGCTGATTATTTTTAATGCTATCCGGATTGCCATCTATGTACATCGTGAGGAGATTGCGATCATGAAGCTGGTGGGAGCGCAAGATTGGTTTATTCGTGCGCCGTTTTTGTTTGAGGCGGTGTTCCTTTCGCTCTTGGCAACAGGCATTATGACTGGGGTAGTGTTGGCGTCGACTAAAGCACTAGATGTGCCGCTAATGCAATATTTTGGACAAGCGAACTTGAGTTTGTGGAGCTACTTTTCAAGTAATGCTGTGGTAATTTTTGGCGGTGAGTTCTTGACGCTGTCTGCGCTCAGTATTCTGACCACCGTGTTTGCTATAAGGAAGCATTTAAGAGTTTAAGCGGAGCCATTCTTCTTCTTTGGCGATGAGTGAAGCGGTGAGTTCTTTGAGTTCGCGATTTTTTTCTGGGGCGTAGTCGGTTGGATTGTTAAAAAAATATTGGAGTAGTTCGCTTTTCTTTTTGTCTTGCTCGGCCATCAGTTTTTCTAGTTGAGCGATTTGGCGTTGTTTAGTTTTGAGTTCCAAGCGGCGGCGTTGGCGTTCGAGTTCGTCTAGATTGGGTAACGGTGGTTCAGTATTTACGCCGTCGACATCAGCAGTAAGAATTTCTTCCAAGCTGGCAACATAATCTTCGTAGGTATCAGGATAGGTGCGAACTGTGCCGTTGTTTACTTCGAGCAAGCGGTTAGCGACAATATTGACGAAGGTGCGGCTGTGGCTAACAAAGATGACTGTGCCGCCGTAGCTTGCGAGGGCGTCAGCGAGTGCTTCCGAGGTCTCGAAGTCGAGGTGGTTTGTTGGTTCGTCGAGGAGGAGGACATTGTGAGCGTGCAGCAGAATGCCGGCTAAGCAAAGACGGGCCTTCTCGCCGCCCGACAAGACTGAAACAGTTTTTGAGAGGTCGTCGCGACGGAAGAGAAAATTGCCAGCCATGCGTAGCACATCTTCTTCTTTAGCGTCAGTGGGGGCGCAACGCTTAAGGTATTCGTCAACCCGATCGGTTGGGTTTAGAGCTGCTTCAACATGCTGTGCGTAGTAGCCAAGGTCGGCTTTGTGCCACCAAGATATTTTACTTTCTTCGCTGATTGGGGATAGTTCACCAGCCAGAGTTTTGAGGAGCGTTGTTTTGCCCTGACCGTTGTTGCCGAGAATAACGACTTTGTCGCCACGGGGGATTTCGAAGGAGATGTTACTGGCGACGGTTTTGTCGTTATAACCGATGGTGAGGTGCTCAACGCGGAGGATGCTGCCTGGTTTGGTGATTATTTGAGGGAGAGTTATGCGGGCGGTGGCGAGTTTGTTGTCGATGCTAATAGTGTGGAGGCGAGCTATGGCTTTGAGTTTGGATTGCGCTTGTTTTGCTTTGCTGGCTTTGTAGCGGAAGCGATCGACAAATTCTTGCAGATGTTCTTTTTGGGCCATTATTTTTTTGTTGGTGTTTTGGATGTATGAAGCCTGTTCTTTCTTGAAAGCTAAATATGATTCGACTTCACCTGGGAAAAAGGTGAGGCGACCGTGGGCGACTTCCAGGGTGGAAGTGCAGGTGCGTTTTAGGAATTCGCGGTCGTGGCTGATAACAAGAATACTGCCACGGAATGTTTGTAGGATATGTTCGAGGAGGAGGAGGGTAGTGAGGTCGAGGTAGTTGGTTGGTTCGTCGAGTAGCAGGAGGTTTGGATCTGCGAGGAGCATGGCGGTTAGTTTGACGCGCATGCGGTAGCCACCGGAGAGGCTGGCGGCTGGGGTGGTGAGAAGGTCGCGTTTTAGTTGAAAACGGCCGGACATTTTGGCGCATTCCCAGTCGGCTTTGCCGCTGACACGCATGAGGAAGTCGAGGACGGTTTCGCCTGGCGGAAACTCGGCGTGTTGCTCCACATAGCCTAGGCGAACGCCTGGGAGGTGTTTTATTTGACCGGCGTCAAGCTCTTCCTGGTCTAGAATCATCTTGAGGAGGGTGGATTTGCCAGCTCCATTACGGCCAATAACAGCGGTTTTTTGCTCGTCGTTGATGACTATGTTAGCGTCGTCAAAAATGACGGTATTGCCGTATTTTTTGCTAAGGCTAGTGATTTCAAGAAGAGGGCGAATATGCGGCCAATGGTAGCTTAATTGACAGAATTGGTCTAATCCAATAGACTTCTGCTATCAATTTATTTTGTCGTATGTCCCAGGAAAATCTCATCAAGCTTGAATGCACTGTTTGTAAGGAGCCAAACTATCGTTCACTTAAGAACAAGAAGAAGCTCAAGGAACGCTTGGAAATCAAGAAGTTCTGCCCGACTTGCGGAAAGCACACTGTTCATAAAGAAACGAAATAACAAAAACGCCTCGGATTTCCGGGGCGTTTTTGTTTGGGCTGGTAGATTGTAGAAAGTAGGGAGTAGATTAAGTGAGGCGGTCGATTATGCCAGAGGTGAGAATACGGGCGAAAACTTCTTCGCGGCTGCCTTGGGCGTCTATTTGGCGCCAACGAGAGGTAAAATCGGCGTGGCGGCTGAGAAAGCTATAGCCTTCGCGACAACGGGCAAAAAAGACTGGTGGTAAGGATTCGAATTTGTCGCCAGCAGCGTCAAATGTACGGGCGAGGCTGATGGTTGGGTCGAGGTCGAGGTAGAACACGGTGTCGGGCAAGAAGTCGCCGACTGCTGATTGGTTGATTTTCCAGATGGCGTCAAAGCCGAGCTCGCGGCCAAAGCCTTGCCAGGCGACGCTGGTTAGGAAGCTGCGATCGGCGATAACGATACCACCAGCCTCGAGTATTGGCGCGACTACCGTACGGAGGGACTGGGCGCGGGCGGCGGCGTAGAGGTAGGCCTCGCAGATTGGGTTCATAGCCTCGGTAAACGGCGTGCCCTGGACGACGGTACGGATAGCCTCCGCGATTTCGCTGCCGCCTGGTTCGCGGGTCCAGACTACCTGACGGCCTGGGAACCGATTGGCGAGATAGGCTTGGAGCTGCTTAGATTGCGTGCTCTTGCCCGTTCCGACGACGCCCTCGAAGACGATGTAATAACCTTTAGCCATAGTAACTAGAGTTTAGCACGAAATATGGCGGTTGACTGCTGCCTGTGGATAAGTGGTCTACATCGAGTGTATACACTCGATGTAGACCACTTAGGTGTTATTGATGACGAGTTTGCCAGCTGCTATTTCGATAGCGTCGGCGAGGCGGAGGTTTTTGCGTTGTTTTGGTGTTAGGATTGGGAAATGTTTTACTTTGACTAGATATTCGGGGATGTACCAGACTGGCTCTTCGGAGGTCATCCAGCCCAGTTTATCAAAACGGGCGAGATTGATTGGTTTGGTAAAACTGCGAAGAGTTTTGCGCCCGTCGTGCAAAAAATACTCGTGGAAGTAGGACATGATAAGTTCGCGAATGTTGCGGTAAATTGGTTCGCGATAACGCAATACGGCATGGTTTGTTTTAGAAATCGCACCCCAGTGGCCGTTTTGTTTGAAGACGGCAATAACATGGTCGGCGTCGTCATGAGTGGCGGTGAGATCTACGATGAGTGGTAAAAAACCATGAAAACGGAGGGCAGTGGCGGCTAGCATGGCACCTTCCATGCACTGCGAAGTGCCGAAATGCATTACTTCTTTAGGCGAAAGGCAGGTGTCGTTAGCGTCGACAAAGTGAAAGGGGAGGGCGTTTAAATAATCCTGGATTTTGGCAGGAGTAGAGAGTTTTTGGAGTTGCTTGCGGTTGGTGGCGGTAAAGTCTGAGAACATAGCTGCTTTTATGGTATCATTGTAGCAGATTTATTAAAGCTAGTAGTTATCTACTAACTATAAAAAATATTGTATGACTGGTCTTAAATATGTAATCATCGGTTCGGCGCTGATGATTTCTGCCACGCAAATGGGTGGTGGTGTGTTTCCAATTATTCTTTTTATAGTTGGTTTGGTGGCTGGCATGGCTGGTCTTTCTAGTAAAGAAAAATAGACGCGTTCGTGGTAACGCTGTATCATGTAATCATTATTCACTAATTATTCGTCTATGCATGAGTGTTCAGCTAGTGGGATGTGTAAGTGCCCACATCACAAAATGGTACCTTTGTGTGTGACGCTGATTGGTTTAGCATTTTTGCTTAATGCGCTTAATGTGATTGGTGACGGTTTTGTTAGTATTGCGTGGCCAGTCTTGCTCACCTTGATTGGTTTGCAAAAGCTGTCCAGCGGGATGTGTTCATGTTGCGGCGACAAGAAATAGTTGTTGGTTAGAAATACCCTGTAAGTCTTGATAGATTTACAGGGTATTTTATTTAACTCAGTCTATACAATTTGTAAAAGCGTCGGCGAATTCTGATTTATTGATTTGCGTACCGATTAAAATTAGATCGCTTTTGCGTTCCTCATCTATTTTCCAGTGGCGATCTGGTAGCAGCTCAAAGTCGAACTGGACGCCTTGGAAGACAAAGCGTTCAGCATGACCTTCAATATAGAGAATACCTTTGTAGCGGAGTAAGCGATCGCCGTTAGCTACCAAATATTCGCCAATGAAATGACTGACTTTGGCAAGATTGAGAGGTTGGGTTTCGCGAAGATGGATGGAGGTGAGGTCGCTGTGGCTGTGGCCCTCATTATTTTTTTGGGCATCGGCGGCTTTGGCGTGTAAGCGCTCGGTATCTGCTGGTAACGGTGTATTGAAGAGCTCGCTGACTTTGAGACCGCCTTTGACTGCGATGATAATTTTTGCAGTTTGGTTCAGTTCGGTGATTTTGCTGCCAATGTCGAGTAAGCGTTGGGCACTAACAATGTCTGATTTTGTGATAACTACGATGTCGGCGATGATAATTTGTTTAACTGCTTCCTCTGTATCAATGAGGCGTTCCAGAAATGAGCTGGCGTCGACGAGGGTGGTGATGGCGTCGAGGGCGAAGGCTTTTTCGAGCGATGGGCGGTTGATGAAGGCTTTAGCCAGAGGGAGAGGATCGGCCAAGCCGGTGGTTTCGATAATTACGCGGTCGAAGTTTTTATCGCTGGCCAGGAGTGAGGTGATGGCTTTAACAGTGTCGCCCATAGCCGCGCAACAAATTGCTCCACCATTTAATTCCACAAGACCGTTTTTTGCGCCATCAAGCAGCGAGCCGTCAAGGCCGATGTCGCCTAATTCGTTGACGATAACGGCAAACTTTTGATCGACATTTTCTTTTAGGAGTCGATTAAGCAGGGTGGTTTTGCCAGCGCCTAAGAAGCCGGTGAGAATTGTTACTGGTATGCGATTCATATATGAATAGTGTACCATGGTGGTATATGGAAAAAATAAATGTGTATAGGTTTTCGTTACTAGGGCCTGGACGGTGGCTTTTTGGTCCAATGATGATTATTTTTGGTGTTGGGTTGTTGCTGACTGAGAAGGCGCAAATGGTTCATCGCGTAGCTAATGGCGGTAAAATTATTGGGTCAGCATTTGATGTGGTGATGTGGGGTGGATTCGCCTTGGTTGGCTTGTTTTGTTTAGCTTGGGGTATATGGATGTTGCAGAGTGATAGACGAACATGGCTTGCGGATAATCAGTTGCATACTGTGCGAGGGATCGTGCCCATGTTCCATAAACGATATTCAAAACAGGAGATACGAGGATATGAGGTATCTAAGCAACCGGTAATAGTAGTGTTTGGTAGCCGAGCGACAACAATGGGTAGCCACTATCAGGTAACGGTGTTACTTGATAGAGGGCAACGAAAACCGAGGACGATGATTATTGCGAATTGTAATAGTGAGGTTGATGCACTGAAAATTAAGGCTAAACTCGAAGAGATTTTTCGATAGCTTCGTTTAGCTCGCCGCGACCAATGCCTTGGACTGAAGAGTGTTTGACGAAGGCAACATTTGGGAAAGCAGATGACATTACTGGTAGCATTTTGGTGATTTCGTTTTTAGAGAGTTTGTCGACTTTGTTGAGGACTATTACGATTGGTAGCTGTAGTGATTCGAGGAAGCCGAAGATTTCTTGATCGAGGGTGGTTGGCGGAATGCTGGCGTCAACAATGAGGATGACGAGTTTTAGCTGCTCTGTGGCGCGCAAATAATCGGCGATCATGTCCTGAAAATCGACGCGCTTGGTTTTGGAGGTTTTGGCGTAACCGAAGCCGGGGAGGTCGATGAGGTAGTAGCGCTTGTCCACCTCGTAAACATTCATGGCTTGTGTGTGGCCTGGTTTGGCACTAACCCTAGCCAAAGCGATTTGCCTGGTTAGCTGGTTGACTAGGGTTGATTTACCAACATTGCTGCGGCCAACAATAGCAATATGCGGTTTGTTGCCTTCGGGGAGTTGGCTCAATTCTGTGGCGCTTTTAAGGAAGACTGCAGGCATAGAGTGAGGCCACTGTAGCACATTATTAGCAGAAGTCACGATTCCAGACCTGACCCCTTTACTTGAAAGCAATATTGAAGTTGTACATACCCATACTACAGCTGCCGTTTATGGTACTGGTGGTCGGAGTGCCGAGGCTGATGTCCGTAGTGCCGTTTGCGGGGAGAGATTTCTTGAGGCCAAGGCTTGGTATGCGGAGACTGGAGGAACAGTCGAAGGTGCTACTGGTGGTCATACGGAGTGTGGTAGGCAGGCCAGCTTGAGCGACGGTGGACGATGGCGAGTAGCCACCTTTGGCGTTAATGGTGATGATTTGTTGGCCGTCGACAATAGTGACATTGTTAGCGTTGGCGATATTGGTAGTTGGTGTCGACGATGAATTGTTGCGAATGAAGAGGAAGCCGGCACCGATGACGAGAACAACTGTGATGATGACAAACCAGTTAGGTGATTTCATAATTGAGGATAGTTAGAAGGAGAATAGGGGGGCGATTATTCCAGCGGCGACTAGGGTGTTGAGTAATGTGAAGAGGGCGAAGAAGATGACAATTAGGCCGGCAGTTTTGAAGAAGACTCCTTTGTGGCGACTGTTGTCGATGGTGAATGAGCTGAAGCTGATGAGTGCCAGGACTGGGAATGTGCCAAGGGCGAAGGCTAGCATGGTGAAGGCGCCAGTTAAGAAGCTGCCACTGCTTAAGGCGCTTAATTGCATTGATTGAGTGAAGCCGCAAGGCAGGATGAAGGTTATGATGCCGACGAGAAGCGGGGTGAGTGTGTGATTTATATTTTTGAGCTTGAAGGCGCGAGTGGAGATAAACTTTGGTATGGTCGGTTGGAGGTTTTTGGTGAAGGTGAAGAGGTCGAGGAGATTAAGGCCGAGGAGCAACATGACACAGCCTACAATGAGGCCGATGATGAAGGTGGTGGTTATACTAAAGGCGAACGAGGTACCGAGTAGGCCGATGACGCCACCCAGCAAGAAGAATGAGGCGAGGCGACCGGCGTGGAACATTATTTGTGGGCGTAGCTTGTCGCCTTCTTTGGCAAAAGTAGCTTCCATAGCAAGCACGAGGCCACCGACTACTGCCATACAACTTGAGAGTGAGGCGATGATGCCAATGAAGAAGGCTGTGCCGTAAGAGACATGGCTGGCGGTGATGAGGTTGATGAGGCCAGCTTTTTGGAGGGCGATGAAGATGATTATTAGTAGAGCAGCGATGGGGAGGGCGTAGTGGAAGTCGTTGATATTTTTCGAAAATTCCCGATTCCCGACCTGACCCCTTTTTTCGACGGAGACAGTGTAGCCGTGTTTTGAGAGGACTTGGGTGAGATCGTTAGCGATTGTTTGCAGTGTTTTGTCGCCGAATTCACCAGTGACTTCGATAGTGTTTTTAGAAAGATTTGTGGTGGCGTGAGTGATGTAGGGGAGATCGGTGAGCTCGCTTTCGGTGAGGAGAATACAGGAGGCGCAGTGTAGGCCACTGATGCAGAATATATGTGTTGTCATAGATTAGAGTTTTTTGGTTTTGAGGCGGAGGGAGTTGCTGACTACGGAGACGCTGGAGAAAGCCATGGCGGCACCGGCGATGGCCGGGCTTAATAGCCAGCCGAAGATTGGAAAGAACAGACCAGCAGCGAGAGGAATGCCAATGATATTGTAGGCAAAAGCCCAGAACAGGTTTTGTTTAATGCCGGCCATGGTGATTTTGGACAGGCGAATAGCTTTGACGAGTTTGCTAATGTCGCCGTGGAGTAGGGTGATGCCAGCGGATTCAATAGCGACATCGGTGCCGGTGGCCATCGCAATACCAACATCGGCTTGGGCGAGGGCTGGAGCGTCGTTAACGCCGTCACCAACCATGGCGACTTTGTGACTCTCGGCCTGGAGTTTTTTGATGATGTTAAGTTTGTCTTCTGGCATGACTTCGGCAATGACCTCGTCGACGCCGACCTGAGCGCCAATGAAGTTTGCTGTTTGGGTGTTGTCGCCAGTTAGCATGATTACTTTGAGGCCGAGTTTGTGCAGCTTGGTGACTTCTGTTATGGCGTCGGCCTTAATAGCGTCAGCGATCATAATGACGGCGAGGACTTGATTTTTGTTAGAGAGGATGATTTGAGTTTCACCTGCGGGGTAGCTGGGTAGGGGCGTGGCGGGGTGGTAATTGAGAGTTTCGATAAGCCTGACATTGCCAGCGAAGTATTTGACATCACCGATAGTTCCAGTGAGACCTTGGCCTTTAATGATTGAGAAATCAGTTATTGATGAGGCGATGATGTTGTGTTCTTTGGCGTAGGCTAGAATGGCGTGGGCGATAGGGTGCTCGGATTTCTGTTCGAGCGAGGCGAGGACTGTTATGAGTTCAGCGTCAGTTTGTTTTGAGAGATTGGTAATTGAGGTTAATTCTGGGCGGCCGACAGTGAGCGTGCCAGTTTTGTCCATGATGACGGTGTCGACTTGGTGAAGCTTTTCGAGCGTAGCTGCATCTTTAACCAAAATGCCTTCACGAGCGCCTTTGCCCACGCCGACAATGATGGCGGTTGGAGTAGCGAGGCCTAACGCGCACGGACAGGCGATGACGAGGATGCCAACAAAGCTAACTAGGCCGTTTGAGAGCGCTAGAGGGAAACCGAGGTAGCGGCTACCGATGATTAACCAGACGGCTAGTGTGAGGAAGGCGAGGACGAGGACGATAGGGACGAAGACGGCGGAGATTTTGTCGGCGAGGGCTTGAATTGGGGCGCGGCTACCTTGGGCGTCTTGCACCATTTTGATAATGCGAGCCAGCATGGTTTCGCTGCCAACTTTGGTTGCTTTAAAGATGAAGCTGCCGTCTTGGTTGATGGTACCTGAGATGACAGAGTCGCCAACTTCTTTTTTGTTTGGCATTGGTTCACCAGTCACCATGGCTTCGTTGACGAATGACGAGCCTTCGGTAATAACGCCGTCAACTGGAATGTTGCTGCCTGGTTTGATGACGATAATGTCGCCGTGGACTACAGCGTTGACGGAGATTTCTATTTCCTTATTGTCGCGAATAACGAGGGCGGTTTTGGCTTGGAGGTTGAGGAGTTTGGCAATAGCGTCGCCAGTTTTGACTTTGGCCCGAGCTTCTAGGAACTTGCCAAGCGTTATGAAGGTAATGACGACGATGGTGACTTCGAAGTAAGTTTGGCTGACATTAATGAACGGTTGAAGGCTGGTGGCGAAGGCGGTGATAATGAAGCTGTAAAGGAAGGCGGTGGCGGTACCAAGGCCAATCAAGGTGTCCATGTTGGCAACGCGGTAACGGAGGAAGCGATAGATACCGAGGAGATATGGTTTGCCGGCAATAACGAAGGTGGCAACTGCCATGATTGGTAGAATATAGCGCCAGAAATCGCTCCAGATTTGTGGCAGCTCTTGAATGCCTCCGAAGGCCATGAGGGCGTCGGTGATCATGAGGCCTATACTAATTACGGCCAGGGGGAAAATGGTGAGGACTTGCTGTTTCATTTGTTTGATCTCGATTTGTTTGGCTGTTTGAGTTTGGTTGAAGCCTAGGTGGGCAGCGTGTTCGCCGGGTGACATGTGCATTGACTCGGCAGTAATTGGTTCCGAGCTGCTCTCTGGCGCGACGAGCGTGTAGCCGAGTGGTTTGATTATTTTTGATAAGGCGGCGTGATTGGTTTGGTTGGTGTCGAATGAGAGTTTGGCGGATTCTGTGGCGTAGTTTACTTCAGCACATATTACTCCTGGCGTTTTCTTTAATGACTTTTCGATTATTCCAGCACAGGAGGCACAGTGCATGCCTTTTATTTGATAGGTGGTTGATTTAGTGGTTTGCATAATCCAATAATAAATAAACAAAGCTACTGTTGAAAAGCCTGTTTATTTAGTCGCGGATGACGATGGTGGCGAGTTTTAGTTGATGTAGGAGTTGGCCGAAGGGGGAGTGTATGTACGGTACAGTTGGTAGTTTAGAGAAGATTGTTAGGAGAAGAACAAAGACGACTAGGGTAATGAGGGAGGGTAATAGTGGCGTGACGGCGTTGGTTTGACTGGTGGCTACCGAGAGGCAATGATTGAGACAGTCGGCGTCGGTGGTGTTAGAACCGTGATCCATTGAGTCCATGCTCGACATGCCAGTATAGGCCAGGCCAGCAAAACTGACTGTGACCAGGATGATTGAGACGGTGAGCAATGATAATAAAGCCTTTAACATACTATAATGCTATGGTAGCAGAAAGCGGCTGGAAGGGGAATAAGCTTGTTATTCAACTATCAGGTCTGCGAAGACAACTAGCCGGTCATTATATTGATGCAGGGCGGTATTCCAGGTGCCAGTGCAAGTGATGAGATTGAGGTGAGCCAAGCCGTCGGTTGAAGTGAAGATGTCGGTGGCGTCGGCGGCGGCGTCGTACTTCGTAGTTTTGATGACGATGAATGAGATGATAGCACCGGTGTCGTCAGTGACCATGATTTTAGTACCGGGTTTGATGGTATGTAAGTTTTTGAAGACGCCAGCCTTACCGCCCCACCAATTAACATGACCGTCTATGACGGCACTACCGATTGCGCCGGGGCGAGTACCGGTGGCGTACCAGCCGGCGTTCATTGGATCTTTTGGTACGGCCATTGAACCGTCGGTAGCTATTGTTACTTGTTCGATGGCAGCTTGCACGGTGAGGTCTGTGATATAAAGTTTAGTTGGTAGGCCGATGTTAGTTTGTGGGTTGATGATGGGGAATGTGATTGGTGGAGTAGGATTTGCTTCTGCTCTGGCTGCATTTATTTCGTGTATCAGAACGGTTCCAATAATTAGACCGATAGCCAAAATCGCGATAGCCGAGGCTACCGCAATTTGGAGGTTTTCTTGGAATGAGACACGACTGGCCATACACTTACAGAGGTCTGTAGTGGGTAGAATGTAGAAGGGTGCGATTAGATTTTAGTTTTTTTGAAGGTGACGGAAGCGAAGAGGCCAAGGGCGCAGAGGCCAGAAAGTACCGCAAGGGCGAGGAGGAACTTGCTGAATGGAGCAAGGCCGGTGTCTGGCAAAGTTGGAATAACGACTGGGGCGGTTGCTGTGACAGGTGCGGCGTCGGCGACCTCTTCTATAAGTACTTCTTCCACAGGTGCAAGAACTTCTGGGGCAGCATCGACAGCTGGGGCAGTGTAGGTGTTGGTTAGAGTACAGGTAGCGTTTTCGCTAACAGCTAGGTCGATCACGCCGCTAGCGTTACAATCGCCGGAGAAGACGCCGGTGTAGTTAGTGCTGGCGGTTTCGGTAACGGTGTAGGCGGCAGGAGCGGCTAGTGTTGCAGCGACGCCGGAAGTGGCGGAAGTACCGTTGATGAAAAGTGGGAAGCTCCCGACTACGGCCGTGCCACCACCAGTGTTGACGACAACTTTGGTGACGGTGATAGTGCCGGTTGTAGCAATGGCAGCTACGGCGACATCGTCATTAGTGATGGTACAGGTGAGGTTGGAACCAGCGTTCATGGTGACATTACCGCTTGAGTCACAGTCGCCGCTGAACGAGGCGGTGTAGGCGGTGTTGGCATCTTCGCTGACGGTATAAGTACCAGCAGTGAGGGTGTAAGAACGGCCAGGTGCCACGAGACCAACGGCTGGGCTACTGGCGACATCAGAACCGGATAATTTAACATGGAGATTGAAGTCAGCGGCAACTGAGGTGCCACTATTGTTGTTGGTGACTTGTTTGATGACGCTGAGAGTACCAGTGGTGACGGCAGGTGGTTCTTCCACTGCGGCGGCACAAGAGGGTACTGAAATGGTGTCGGTGTCGGTAGTAACGGTGCCGCCGTAGGCAAGGGCTTGACCAGTCCAGTTCGTATTGGCGCCAACGGTCACGCCAGCGTCGTCAATTACTGTACCAACGAAGGTAGTGTTAGCAGCGAGGGTGGTGGCACCGCCCGGAGTCCAAAAGACATCACAAGCTGAACCGCCAGCTAGGGAAACAATAGCTCCAGCGGTGGAGGTGAGGGCACCAGTGGAACGGAAGATGAAGGTGCCGTTACCACTTAAGGTTAACGGACCGCCAACATCCATCGCACCGATGACGCAATAAACACCAGGTGTGTAGACGCCAATGGCACCGTGCGTGGTGTCGGTGGATAGGTTGATGGCGCCAGAAGCAAAGGAGAACGAACAGGCTTGGGAGTTGAGGTTGGCTAAAGCGCTGCCCTGGGCAGTACCGGCGGCTGAATAAGGTGCACCAGAACCATAACTAGCGTGCGTACCAAGTGGTGCGACAGCCGGCCCGGTGGTAAAGCCGACACTACCCGAGAGCGTGGTGGCTGATGTGTTGGTATAGGTGCTGGCTAGGACGACATAGGCTGCGGCGTCGCTGAGTGACGGTGTGGTAGCAGCAAAGGCGCTGAATGGGCCGACGAGATTTAATAGCAGAGCAAGGCTGAGAGCTGCTCCGCAGACTTTATTAAAGTTTTTCATCTTAGTCTCCAGCTTCTAACGCAACGATTTTGTTAATTGCCTGTTCGGGCGTGAGATAATTAATAGCCTTGCGTGGTCGTTGGTTTAGCTGACG
>JAGVNL010000037.1 GCA_020053275.1 bacterium | reverse complement strand
CCTCGTCACCAACACCGCAGCCGCTGACCTCGCCATAAAATACGAAAACCTCGGCGCCAAATACCTCAAAACCGATCTCGCCGAAGCCGTAATTGAGTTCATCACTCCCCTCCAAACCAAAATAAACCTCTATTTGGCCGACGAACCAGCCCTAATCAACCTCTTACGCCAAGGTGACGCCAAAGCTCGAATTATCGCAGAAAAGAAGATTCTGGAAGTCAAGAAAAACATAGGAATATTGCTAACATAAAACAAATTACGCAAAAAATGGCTTGACAAAAGGGCCATTTTTTGCTATTATAAAGAAGCTACATTAACCCCCAGGAGTCACCATGACCGCCATCAAAGACACCCTCCACACCCTCTTCCCTCCCGCCATCATCGTCTGCGTGGTGGGCTGCCCGTTCATCTCCCTGTTGATCATCGCGGTGGCCTACCAGGATGTCGCAACCGCCAGGCTACTCGCCCTCACCAGCGCGTTCAGCGGGCTGGCCGGGTTCACAACCGGGCACATCCTCATCGGCACCTTCAGCGACATCTTCACCAGCGAGGAAAAGCAACCATGATCTACCTCTTCTCCATGCTTGTCCTCGACATGCTGGACGACTCCGTCAAACCGGCAGTCCCAGCCGAGCTGGCAACATCTACGGCACTGAAGCTCAGTCGCTTTGGCCAGGTGGTCGAGGTCAACGGCGCCACCGACTACTTCGCCGTGGTCGACTGCCCAGTCGGCCTGAGCAACAGCGTCGGCCTCACAGTGAGGGACGACGGCAGCCGCTCACTCTTCGTGATCATCACCACGGAGAACACGAACGGCGCAATCGGCGGCTTCCCCACCATCACCATCCGGGACGACGACGCGAACGGCACAATCGACTCCTTGAACGGAGTCGGTCTCACCGCAAGCAACACCACCACCATGACCAAGGCCTACACCGGCGTCCTCACCTGCTATTTGAACCAGTAGCACCTCGTCGACACCGCGTTCGCCCCTTCCCAAGTCCCGTCGAGTTCTCACACTCGGCCGGCCCTTCCTTGCTCACGAGCCTCACCATCATCTGCTCATGCGCAGCGAAGGGCGGAAATCTCCCCCCCCCCCTAAGCTCAACTACCAGCTCACCCACCACCTCGGAGTCTCTCATGCGCAACTTTCTCATCTCTCTCCTCACCTTCTCTCTCACCGCCTGCAGCATCGACGACGGCGAGTGGGGTGCCAGCGAGCCGATCAGCAACATCCCAGCGGCGTTGCTGATCACGGTCACGCCGACCAGCTCGGCAGTCTGTGCGGAGAACGGCCAGGTCGCCACCGTAACCATCAGTTCGTCGCAAGGCGAGGCGGTGGTAGACGAGATCGATCTATCCAAGGATCTCAAGTTCGGCACCTCAGCCGCTCTCGAGATCCAGGGCGGCGATCGGCGCCACGACTTCTGGGACAACGGTGGCCTCCTCCACCCCCGCCACCTCACAGCCGAGCGCGAAACCCTGCGCCTCACCATCGACGCGAACAGCAAGTACTCACTCCTGCTGACCGTCGACCCGGACGACTGCCCCAAGTTCGGCCAGCCGTTCGTGAGTAAGGTGCACTACTACGACATCGGCCTCGGTGAGAACCAGACTCTCAAGGGCAACTGGTAGTCACCCGTTTCCTCGTAGCCCCTCCCGACACCGCTTATGCGACCGGGAGGTGGTTTTTGTTTTGACATTTACCATTTTCTCCAGTATCTTCAGGGCGTCAGTAATCCCACTGGCAGATGTCAACAAAGCAGAAAAAAGGCTGGTCCTCCACCATGGAACCAATCGTCATCCCCGCCAACAACCCCCTCAAGCCCTACCACCACCCCGCCGACCCGTCCCTCCGCCGTCCTCACGGTCTCACCGTTCTCCGCTACGAACGACGCCCCAAGGCAGATCCATTCAAGCCTCTCCTACGGCAAGCGCCCGTCGTCGCCAGCAAGGTGAGTGAGCTGACCCTCGCCTACCCGGTCTACCCCGAGTACACCGGAGCGGAGTCGCTCGACTGCCAGGAGTACAGCCGCCTGCTGCGCCGCCTGCAACTGCGACTGCTCGCCGTTGGCGACACCAGGTGGGCAACCATAAAGGACGAACAGCGGCTGGAGGCCAACACCAAACTCATACTCATCTGGCTCGCGCGCTTCCATGCCACCGCACCAGACATCCTGCACCAGTTGGGAGCCTTCTACACGGAGGCCAGCAACAACCGCTGGGATCTGCCGCGCCTCCTCCGCGAGCTGCAACGCCAGCGCCTCCTGCCTCGCCAGGATCAGCTCACCCACCTCACCCTGCTCGTGAACCTGGTGCTCGACCAGTACGGGGCCTCGGTCATGAAGTGTCGCCTTGGCTTTATCACGGCCAAGCTCCACACCACGGAACAGATCTTCACCGTCCTCCTCGGTCTCGGCACGCCCTGACCCTTGTCAAGCCTCGCTCGACCCCTCGCGCCACTCAGCTCCGGCTGGGTGGCGCGTCCTCTTTTTTTACGAGGAGCTGCCAGACACTCTTTAGTTGGGTGACGCGGGGCAGGTCCCCTGCGCGGCGCAGAGCGCAGTGAGCACCGAGGAGGGTGGCCAAGCGGCAGGACCCAACTATCGTCATTTAGCAGCTCCGACCTTTACATTATCGCTAAAATCTGCTACATTTCCCTCGTTCAGGGTAGCTAGACGGTTACTTGCCAGAGCCGCCATGACTCGAGCAAGAGGAAAGTCCGGACACCTCCATAGCCGCAAGGTTATGGGCCAAAAGACATCGCTAACGGCGATCGGGTATAAGGGCTGCAAGGCTCGAAGCCTAGGGAAAGTACCACAGAGACTATACTAGTCCGGCTTCGCCGGATGAAAGGTGAAAAGTTCGCGCAGAGCGCGATCAACCCGTGGTGACACGGAGTTGTGGCAAACCCGTCTTGGTGCAAGAACAAGTTTGGTCGTTCGCCTGAGGTGGCTAGCAATAGTCATCCTAGAGAGATTACCGTCCACGACAAAATCCGGCTTATCGGCTCCCCCTGAACACCAGTTAATCCTTTCTCATGAGGCCGTCCCAAAAGGACGGTTTTGTGTTACACTTTACTCATTATGAAGCGTGCAAATTTAGCCTTCGCCGTTGCCACCGTCCCACTTGATTACCTCGCCTTAGTCGGTGCCGCTATTGCCGCCTATAGCCTGCGTTTCGCCGACGCCTTAGCGCGCCAACGCCCTATCGCCTTCTCACTACCATTCAGCAGCTACCTCCATGTCGTCCTCCTCATCGCCTTAGTCTTCATCGTCGTTTTCGCCTTTACCGGCCTCTACCGCCTCAGCCCTCGCGGTATTGCTGTCGAAGCCAGCCGCGTTTTCCTGGCCATCAGCACCTCCTTTGCCGCAGTTCTCGCCATCGCCTTCTTCTCCCGTACGCTTTTCGAGTCCCGCTTTATCATGCTCGCCGCCTGGGCACTGGCCGTCGTCTTCGTCGTCGTTGAACGCCTGAGCTTACGCAGCCTCCAACGCTCACTCCGCGCTTTTGACATTGGCCTCACCAATGTCGCCGTCATTGGCAAAAGTAGCAGCGGCAACACGCTCTGCGCCTACTTTAGTGCCACCAGGCGCCACGGCTATCACCTCGTCGCCCAAACCGCGGACTTTGCCAGTGCCAAATCCACCCTCCTCTCTCTCAAACATCACGACAACCTGGATCTCATCATCGTCGCCAATCCACACCTTAGCCGCCAAGAAGTCGAAGACATCAAATTCTTCACCGATGTTGAACACCTCTCGTTCGCCTATTCCGCCGATCTCGTTCCGAGCGGCACCGCCAGCCCAATCATTCACACCTGGGCCGGCCTCCCCGTCATTGAAGTCCCAAAAACCCCGATGAACGGCTGGGGAACAATCTACAAGCGATCATTCGACATTATTATTTCGTTACTACTCATCATCGTTACCCTACCTCTCCAAATCATCATTGCTCTGGCCATCATTATAGAAAATCCAGGCCCCATATTCTTCGGCTTGCACCGCGTCGGCCAAGGCGGTCAAACATTCCCCTTCCTCAAGTTCCGCACCATGGTCAGGGACGCCCACAAACTTCGCTTCGACCCAGACTTCATTAAAAAATACGGCAACGAACGCGAAGGCACGCCACTCTTCAAATTACACAACGACCCGCGTGTTACCAAAGTTGGCAAAATCCTCCGTGCCTGGAGCCTGGACGAAATCCCCCAATTTTACCTCGTACTAAGCGGCACCATGAGTTTGGTCGGCCCTCGCCCTCATCTTCCCGAAGAAGTCGCCACCTACCGCCCTGAACAACGCCAAGTACTCACCATCAAACCAGGTATTACCGGCATGGCCCAGGTCAGCGGCAGGGCTAGCCTAGATTTCGCAGATGAGGTAAGACTGGACATGTATTACATCGAAAACTGGAGCCCCTGGCTCGACCTCATTATTTTGCTCAAAACGCCCTTAGCCGTATGCGGTAAAACTGGGGCTTACTAGAGCTAAGTTTCCCGTTATGAAGGTTGCTTTTGTCCATGATCACTTAATCCAAAACGGTGGCGCAGAACGAGTTTTGGCTACCCTCCAGGCCATGTGGCCAGACGCCCCAACCTTCTCTCTAGCCTACAGTAAGCAGCACATGGACGCCGAATTCGGCCATCGCACCATTCATACCTCATTCCTCCAACGCTTTCCGGGCGCCTTAAACCACCTGCGTTGGCTGCTACCACTCATGCCAACCGCCACCGAAAGCTACGATCTCTCCAACTTTGATGTTGTCATTTCAAGCTGCAGCGCCTTTGCCAAAGGCATCATTACTACCGACCACACCGTCCATATTTGCTACTGTCATACCCCAACCCGCTACCTCTGGAGCGACACTATAAGCTATTTAAGCGAACTAAAAGTCCCGGGCTTCATCAAATTTTTCTTGCCATTCCTCTTCACCTGGCTGCGTGCCTGGGACAAACTGGCAGCGGACAGGGTCGACTTTTTCGTTGCCAATTCAGAAGCTGTAAAACAACGCATAACCAAATACTACCGCCGCGACAGTACAGTCATCTTCCCACCTGTTACTGTAGACAAATTCCAAATCAGCAGCGCTCCTAAAAAATATTTTCTCATCGGTGGTCGTCTCGTTGCCTACAAACGCTTTGACCTTGTAGTCCAAGCCTTCACTAAACTTGGTCTGCCACTCAAAATCTTCGGCTCTGGCCCTGCAGAACCCTCATTGCGCAAAATCGCCGGCCCAAACATAGAATTCCTCGGCCGGGTCAGCGACGCCGAACGCATAAAACTCTTCGAGGCCGCCATCGCTTTCCTCCATCCCCACGAAGAAGACTTCGGCATTACCGCCGTAGAAAGTATGGCCGCTGGCCGTCCAGTCATCGCCCTTCGTCGCGGCGGTGCCATTGAAACAGTTATTGATGGCGTTACCGGCACACTTTTTGACGAACAAAGCTGGGAAGAATTGGCCAGTGTGGTACTCCGCTTTGATGAGAAAAAATTTGACCCACAAGTAATCCGCGCCCACGCCCAAAAATTCAGCGACACCATTTTCCGTCAATCGTTCTCCTCCTTCGTCAACCAAAAATGGCTCGAGCACAAACAAGAAAAACTGGGGCTGCTCTGAGCAAACTCGTAAACTTTTTATTGAGCCAGAAAGGCCAAGTAGCAAGGGGCAGGCCTAACCTCTTCTAGTCGGGTGACGCGAGCCAGGTCCCCTGCGCGGTGCGCAACGCAGTGAGCACCGAGGAGGGTGGCCAAGCGGCAGGACCCGACGAACTTCTGCACCACGAGCCTTGGCCCCTATTACACAATCAATATGAAGGTAGCCATCGACATCCGCCACCTAACACACCTCCAGCTCTCCGGCGTCGGCCTTTACACCGTCAATCTTATTCGTGCCCTCGCCAGGCTTTCACCAGAAACCAAATTCGTACTCTTTGCCAGCGGCAGCCACGCCACCCTCAGCCGTTTGCCAATAATCACCGCCCCAAACATCACCCTCGTAAAAAAACAAATCCCCAATCGCCTGCTATTCGCCTTGCTAAAATTACCTTTCGGACCAACCCTCGAATCATTTCTGCCATTCCCCGTCGACTGCTGGCTGTTCCCGGATACCAACATAATCCGCACCAAACTACCATACGCCCTCACCGTCCACGATTTGTCACATAATATCTTTCCTCAATTTTTTACAGCCAAGGACCGCCTTCGCAACCGCGTTGCCGGCGTCAAAAAACTAACAAAAAATGCCACAACGATCCTCGCCGTTTCGCAGAGCACCAAACAGGATCTCATCAACCTCCTATCAACCAACGAGTACAAAATCGTCGTCTCGCCACTTGGTGTTGGCTCACAATTCACCCCGCAAATCGCCCCCAGCGACAAAAACTATCAACGAGGTTATGGCCTAAACTGTCCTTACATTCTGTCGCTCGGTACCCAGGAACCACGCAAAAATATCGAAAGCATAATTGCCGCCTTCAACACCGTTCGCGCTACCTCTAAAACACGCCTGCAGCTGGCTATTGGTGGTGGTCAAGGCTGGAAATACCAGTCCATTGTTGCCGCTACTAAATCCTCACCATTCTCGCAAGACATCATCTTCCTCAGTTACATCCATGAAAAACATAAACCAGCGCTCTACCGTGGCGCTAAAGCCTTCCTCTTCCCCTCATTTTACGAAGGTTTCGGCCTCCCCGTACTCGAGGCCATGGCTTGCGGCACGCCAGTCATTACGAGTTTCACCAGTTCACTTCCAGAATTAGTTGGCGACGCCGCCCTCACGGTTGACCCCTTCAATATAACCGATCTTTCATCAGCCCTCACTCAACTCCTCGCCTCACCACAACTCCAAAATTCACTCCGCACTCGCGGTCTCCTCCGTGCTCGCCTCTACTCCTGGGACAAAACCGCCGCCCTCACCCTCTCCGCACTCAAAAACTGTATAAGCTGAGCGTCGACGCTCAGCTTATACAGTTTTATCCACAACACTATTTGACTTACTTTCACAATTGAAGTGAAATATACTTAACTACTCCCCGTACTATCCTTTTAGTGCTGGGGTATTTTTATACAGCACATATCATAAATCTGTGCGAAAAATTCAATTCTATAACGAAGAAATCTATCATGTACTCAACCGAGGAACTAGCACCCACTACATATTCAATGATGATTTGGATCGAATTCGCTTTCTCAAAGGCCTCATGCTCTTTAACAGCGAAAATAATTTACCAACAGGCAAAAATCTACGAGAATTATGGAAAAACCCAGTTCGTCCTAAAAAACCATTAGTAGATATTCTATCTTATACGTTAATGGATAACCATTATCACCTAGTTCTGGAACAACTGGTCGATCGAGGGATAGAACACTTCATGCATAAATTGAGCACTGGTTATACAAAATATTTCAATGCTCGCAGCACGAATAGAGGTGTAATATTCGAGTCAAGATACAAAGCAGTGCACATAAAAACAGACGAGCAATTTATACATATCACTCGCTATGTTCACCTAAATCCATATGATCATCATGACTACGCATGGCGCGATGGTAAAGCCCGTTCAAAAGATGCCGTAGACCAAATCCTACAAGCATACCAGTGGTCTAGCTGTCGCCACTACTTTGGATTAGAAAACAATCCGCTTGTGAAAGCAGATAGAATATTGGCCTGTTTCGATGGATCACAGGATTACAAAAACTTTGTACTCTCATGGACAACTCGCAGCTCAGAAATAATCTCCGGACTCATGATCGATGACAGTCTGCAACATTCTGTATAAGTTGAGCGTCGACGCTCAACTTATACAGAGCTAACCACCACTCACATAACCCTTACCGGAAACACCATCATCACCAACACATTCAGTAGTCAATATATCCCCAGTCTGTTGCAACGAAGACGCTGTTACACTATCTGTGGCTCGGAACGCGCTGCCAGATAACAATTTCACAAATGTCCCAGCGTCACTCTGGCTTGGCGTTACACTAACCTCAAAACTTGCCGTCAACGCCGTACTAGACACCGCTGCACTGGAAAGCGTCCAAGTCACGACTCGCGAAGTCTCGTCATAACTAATAGTTCCCTCACTTGCTATTGCTAAACCGCCCCAAGTTACCCCCGGTGGCAGCGTTGCCGAAACCCGCACATCAGTCAACGAATGCAAAGTATTACTAACCGACCACAGTAAATTATACTGGGTAGTCTCCCCAACCTTTGGCGGCAACACACCACTGCCAAGCGGTGCACCGTCCTCCGTAAAGTACCGAGCCGCAGCAGTAAAGTTCGTATCAGAGTTCAGCGTTACGGTCAGTGGCTGACTGGAAATTGTCACCTCATTCACCGTCGCATGAACGGAAACAGTCCAACTTTGCGCCTCACCACTCGCTAACGCCTCCCGTACTGGGAAAATCAGGTTTCGCGTCTTGGCTTCCTGCGGCGTCAAAGTACCTATAGTTTTAGCGTCAAAAACAATCCCATCAGCACTCAATCTCCCACCATCAATCGTCGCCTCAAGCCAGGTAATCGGAATCTTTGTACCTTCCACCGACTGAAAATCAACCACTAATCCAACCCCAGTTAATGAATCGCTACCAGTGTCCTCATAACTAACAGTTAACCGTAACGGACTGCCAGGATTAAGCGTAATACCGCTCGTAGTACCGTTAGCCGCCAACCCAAGCCGCAAACCATTACCGATTATATTAGTAAATACACTACTTTCCGCTTGCGTCATCAATACCTCGCCAGGTTTTACACTCACTTCACCAACCAACTGCACCACATCACTTAAATCCGCAGACCACGACCCATTCAAAGTAATAACCTGCTTAGCATGGGAAGCTAATTCCGCTAAACTCCACGCCATAGGGCCAGCAGGTACCAGCGCAGGATCGCTACTTATTATTAAAAAACCAGCAGGAATAGTGACAGCTGTGGTTATATTTGTCGCCGCTTTCTCACTAGTATTTTCAAGTGTCAGCGTGTAGCTGGTACTCTCACCAGGCGCTGCTTTGTCTGGTCCTGTCATCGTCAACACCAAGCTGCTGCTATTACTAGCCACAGTCGCCGACGCCACTGCCGTAAAATCTGCATTGAAATTCGCTGGGCGATAAGTCGCCAAAGCCTGCACCGTATTGGTGGAAGGCACACTTGTCAGCCACATTCCACTCAGTGATACCGTACCCTCAGTTCCAGCCGCCACACTCCCAATCTCAAAAATCTGGCTCTTATCATCAGTTGGTGTAGGCGTAATAGCCGTTGGCGCAAACCCAAGCGGAATATTCACATCAATTTTTAAGCTCGCAATTGGTACTCGCCCATTATTCTTATAATGCACAATAACCATGGTATCAGTACCGCTTACCACCTCTGCTGGCACCTCGATACTCATGCTCAGTGGATCCTCCTTAGCAACAGCAAAAAAATTAATATAAATAACAAAGGCAATCACCGCTACTACCGCCGTTGCCGCCAACACCAGCACTACCGTTGTCAAAATTCGTGTTAACCGCGAACCAGCTTTATCGAGCTTAGCCAAATCATGATGGCTATCACCATAAATCGCCGCCAAACCCTCATCCACCTCATTATTAGATGAAATGGCCGGAGTAGCAACCTCAATATGATGTTTATGCTTTTTAAGCATACTTATTCTGCTCTAAGTAAAGCTCTATAAAATTGGTCATCTTCATTATTTGCTTGCACACCTGTTTTATTCAATTCCTCCGCCGACGACCACACAACCTTTATGTTATCTGGCAAATCCAAACGAACCGAAGTTGAACGCAACTCTACCCCAGCCTGTTTCTGCACCAACATCGTATAAGGTAATAGCTTCCCTAATCCCAACTCCGTTTTAGCAAAACCAAGCAACCCACCAGTTGGTGCTGCTGTCACCTTAAACGGCAATCGGTAAGTAAAATGAACCACTTGCGTTTCACCAGGTGCCGTTTGCATCCAGTTGCCAAAGACCGTCTTGCCATGCTCATTCCAAACATCTGTTCCAGTCACCAAATCCTTCGTTACGCCAGTCATTTCCATACTCAAGTCCTCATCCATTCCAAGCGGAATATCTGACGACTCAAACAACGACTCATCCGGCACCTCAAAACCATCCGCCGTTAGCAGTTGACTTCCAGCCGGCACATACAAGCGCAAATAATCAACATTATTGCGACCACTAAATACTGCATCTGGCAAACCATGATGAATTTTGGTAATCGTCACCTTATCCACCACACTGCCATCTGCCGCAACATCGGCCACTACTTCAATGTTTTGCTCAATCACCGCGTCTGTCTTACCGCCGCCCAAGTTTGTATTGACCATCATTAAATAATCACCAGTCGTGCTCTTTACAGCACCTGTCCAACCAAAATCATTCATCGCAGCCTGCAACTCATTATTATTAAAATATACTTGAATATCCTTATTCTGCAACCCTGCACCGACGGTATCTAACATCGCCAAGAATGTTGGCATATCCGCCTCCGTCATCTTCTGCAACAAAATCGGAGCTAAATCACGCAAAAAAGCTTTTGGCGTATTAAGCGATTTATCAGCATCTATTTCTACCGCCTTCTCAGTTTCAAATAAGAAGTTCTCGGCATTAATAGTAATTCCGTAATCCACCATCTCAATCGGCCCAGTCAACGCCAACAATTTAGTAATAAATGTAGCATTTATAGCCAACACTCCGTCTGTAGTAGGCCCACCAGCATGTTCATAAAACCACTGGAACTTCTCCGCCGATGTTGGGAAATCTGGAAACCAATTCGCGTCCTGCAATTCCCAACGAGCCTTCAATAACTGTAGCGGACCAGGTGCTGCCACAAACTTTGTTAACTGACCCTGTACAGCATAAGTACCACCGCCAGGCACATCCATCTTGGCGATTGTCCCGTTATGCACATCCATCTGTGCAAAACTTCCGATAAACCCACCAGTTGGCCGCAACTCCGTGTTGTTTTGGAAAGCCACCAAATACCGCATATCTCCCTGCGCCCCCAGCATCGTCTGCAAAGCGGCAGAAAATGTCATAAACTCATGCAAAGCCGTTGCCAGCTGCGGCACATACAGCTGCAAATCCGCCACTTTTTGCTGGTAATCCGCTGGCACCACCTTAGCGTCAACATTCTTCAAACCCTCAGCTGCCAAATCAACATGAGGCGACATTAAAGACACAGCAGTCGTGAGTAATGAAAGCTTAGCCACAACATCCGTCGACTCCTTGCCGCCCACGCTCTCGCCAGCCGCACTCATTATTTGCGCCACGGTCGACAGTTCTCTGCCAGCCGTAATCAATCCCTTTACAGAGTTATAAGTCCTGTCCGTCTGCGGAATCACATTAACAACCGCCACTACCGATGCCTGCATGCCGTCTAGCTTGGCCTCAGCCTCAGAAAACTGCAACGCCGCTCGTGAAAACTCATCGCTAGCAACATCATACCTAGCACCAGCCAAATCGCTGGCCCCGCGTCCAAACTCTCCCAGTGCAGCCGTACTTACGGCCTGAATCGCCGTCGAGCTGGCTCTCACCGACCCAAACGCCTGCAAAGCATGCAATGGCAGCACGAGCAGCATCGCCAGCCCAGTAAACGCTGCCAACGCCCGTTGCCAACCCTTTGTAAATCCCCCTCCAGTTATGGAGGGGCTAGGGGAGGCTTTACTAAAAGAAACCACCGACGGGCTGGCATCATTCGTAACCTCAATTTCTGCTAAACCAGTATTTGGATCCAAGTTCCCAGGCAATACCTCGTCCAAATCAATCTTCTGCCACATTATATTACTAAACTTGCCATCCGCCGCCAGTACTCGCGAAGATAATTCGCTCTCATCAAATGTTGGAATATCAAGCAGAATATCCATCTCCGCCAACTGCCCCTGCATTTCCTCAGTGGTCGCCAAAAACTCTGGCTCTGCCAAACAAAGCGGCACTGCGTCATCTTCATTACCAACATCAAAAATCAAACTAGCTGCTAATGCTTCGACACCATTCGCCTCAAGCAATGGCTCAACATGACCCCGTAGTGAAAACCTGTTTTCTACTACTGGGGCACGCGTCAGTTTAATAATATACGGCGATGGAGTGCTTCCCAAACCTCGTTCAACTCTAATGTGTCTCTCCGTTTTAGTATCGTTATTACTCTGCAAAGCAACCGGCAACGCCTCATCAAACAAGCCGGGTACTACTACCTCGGTGACTGGTTTGCGTTTCTTAATAAAGTTTTTTGGCTGCCGCATATATTTCTAATGTTTGCTTGGCCGTGGTGTCCCAGTTGTAACTCTCAGCCCGTCGCTTACCTCGCTGCCGCATTAAGTCTGTCACTGCCCTACCGTCTACCGCCGCCGTCATTATCCTAATCAATTCAGCCTCATCATCTGGTTCAAAGTACCGCACATCGTCTCCCAGAATCTCAGGCATAGAAGCCGCCTGCGTTGCTGCAACTGGTGTTCCATAACTCAACGCTTCAACTGGTGGGATGCCAAACCCTTCAATTCGTGACGGATAAATGAACAAAGTGGCATGACTATATAACGCTGCAACCTCAGTATCTGATGGTAAATCAACAAACCGTATTGCACTTCCAGGTATTCCAAGTTCTTTCCCATACACCTCCAACTGCTTGGAAAAGCTATCGCGTTTGCCGGCCAGTACCAGCTGCAATGACGGGTGTAGCTTCTGCAGCTTGGCAAAAGCAGCCAACATGAACGGTAAATTCTTATGAGGATAAGCGTTGCCGACATAAAGAAAATACGGTTCGTATACCCCCAAATCTCGTAAGCTGACTCTGCTACCATCTAACGCCACCGTTACCCCATTATGAATAACGCTTATCTTCTGCGGCTTAACCTTAAAATGTTTCAGGATTGACCGCTTCGTAAACTCCGACACCGTAATTATCTGACGACTCCCGTGAATTGCTCGTTCGAGCGCAATCCTGTGACCAATCTGCTTAATCCCATGAATGAAGGGATTACGCGTAGTGGCATGCGCCGAAGACGCATCCTCAAGTAAAATGAGGTCATGAATTGTCACCACAAACGGCACTCGCGAGAACACCGGAATATTCCAATGCGGATAATGCATCAGGCTAACCCGAGCGGCAGCCACCTCACGACGCATAACAATCTGCTCTGCTAGTGTGTACCATTGCACATCCACTAGCCGCTTACTAAAATTGTGGTTCGTAATAACGCACTCATGAAAATTAGCCTTCCGCAAGAAAATTACATACGAATTGAGCTTATCCACGCGCTGTAAATGCGTAATTAACTCAGCGACATAGCGGCCAATTCCGCCACCGCCTGATCGTGTTCCGTAAAATCTTGCATCAATTCCAATCCTCATGCACACATTATATCATGCCTGTGGACAAATTGTGTGCAGAAGTATGCTAAGCTGTGTACAAATCTTACGGGACCTGAACCCTGTAGGAGCGAGCCACGTCGGTCGCGACCGACGTGGCGAGCGACTGTCGTGTCTGGCACATAAGCAGAACGAAGACGAGCGGGATGTCACTTCTGTCAACCGAGGGACGCGTGTTTTGAAGGCCGTCGATTCACCCCAATAATCAATCGGCGAGCGTCAAAACACCCGAGAGAGAAAAGAAGTGACTCCCCGAGTCTCGCGTTCTGTGTAGAGCAGAGAAAACAGCAGTTGCGAGCGAACCCTTAACAAAACAAATATGTATCGTGGTGGCATTGAAGTAATCTCAGGTTGCATGTTCTCAGGTAAAACCGAAGAACTGCTGCGGCGTATCAGGCGCAGCGAACTAGCCCGCTTGCCAGTACAACTTTTCAAGCACGCTCTAGACGACCGCTACACCGGCGGCCACTGCGAAAGTCACTCTTCTATGAAACTCCCAGCCACCGGTGCCATGACAGTCGCCGAACTCCGTAGCAAGCTGAACCCCAACGCCCAAGTAATCGGCATTGACGAGGCTCAATTCTACGACGAGGAAATTGTCCCCTTTGTTATGGAACTCGCGGATCGCGGCCGCCAAGTCATCATTGCTGGCCTAGACAGCGACTTCCGCGGCCTCCCCTTTGGCGCTATGCCCCAGCTCCTCGCCATTGCGGAAAATGTCTGCAAAATGCACGCCGTCTGTATGGTCTGCGGCGGCAATGGCACCCAAACCCAACGCCTCGGCACCTCTCAAGAACTCGTCATCGTCGGCGCCACAGACTCCTACGAAGCCCGTTGCCGCCAATGTTTCCGCCCAGGTGGGGTATAATCACACTGATTATCTCCTAACCATAGATGCTGTAATCATCCGCATCGCAAAATCAATCATCAAAACAATCAGCTCTAAAAATCGCTTCTCTCTCCACAATCTCAAGCCGCAAATTTTTTGGTAGCTTCTTGAATGCTCGTAAAAAATGTGAAGAATATGAAAGACTACTTCAAATTCATCCCCGCAGTTTACCTCGTCCTCAAAAAAGACAATCAAATCCTGCTGCTTCAGCGCCAAAACACCGGCTACATGGACGGTTATTGGAGCTTGCCAGCCGGTCATCATGACGGCGGGCAAACGCTTAAGGAAGCAATGTGCCGCGAGGCCAAGGAAGAAGCTGGCGTCAACATTCAACCTGAAGATCTAACATTTATTCATGTCATGCACCGTCATCAGGCCAATGACGGCGAACGCATAGACTTTTTCTTTGGCTGCACCAGCTGGACTGGCAGTATTACCAACGCCGAACCTCACAAATGCAGCGCTCTCACCTGGTTCTCACCAGATGCCCTCCCCTCCAACCTCGTCCCCTCCGTCAAACACGCGCTACAACACATCGCCGCCCAAGAAATGTATAGTGAGGAAGACCAAGAAACCTAACTAAATATCGCCTCCAGATCAGAATCAGAAATATCATCAACACTTCCCTTGCGTTTCGCTAATAGAATGAGCTTCTTCAGATGTTCATCGGTAATAGTTTCTCCATAAGTGTCGGCAATTTCAGTCAGACGAACCAACAACATCTCAAACTGCTTTGGCCAGGTTTGCGCTTCATTCCGCAAAAATGCCATGTCCTTAGCAACCTTCTCAGCACTCTGCCTCATGGCACGCACTAAACCATCCGCCTTGTCGCCATCCTCCATGTCTTGCAACTCTCGGCTTAACTTATTTAAATCAGCTTTTCGTTCTGCTGCAGTCTGGCGAGCCTTAGAAATCTTGGCCGCATTCGTCATCTTTACATCCGTCGGTTCAGGAACTGCTCGCACATCATCAAGAATCATTTTAGCACCTCGTAATTCCATCTCTAATATACCTCGTGTATATTCCGTCATGGGTTGTTTTTCAACAGGTATGCGTAGCAACTCAACAACCGCTGATTTTACATCTGGAACTGGTACTGCAGCCTCAACAAGCTTTTCTGGCAACTCCAAACGAGGCGATTGAGGCTTCTCAAGCTCTGCTGGTAATGGTTTACCCTTCACAGCCTTCAAGGCTCCAGCAAAAGGATTATTTCCGCCAAACCCACCGCTATCACCTGCCGACATATAACTCGATGCACCAGTTGCTACTCGACCACTATTCGCATTCTTTCTAGGATCAATATACGGATTCCCTTGATAGTGTTCAGAATAAACCAACTGCAGAGCCTTATAACCACCCAGTGTATCTGGTGCCGCTTCGACCTTAATCGCCGTATTACCGCCATCCTCAAAAATCCAATCACCATCTGTCAGCTTATACTGTCTGCCGCTACTACCTCCAGTATACAAACTAACCAAATTGCCACCTTGCACCAAATAATCCTCACCCCCGCCTCGCTTAGCCATAGTCTTCCCAACTGCCCGCATATTATTCAGCTCAGATGGTACCCCAACACTAGTAATCTTCCCACCTCGTACCTGCACCATCTGCACATAATCACTCGGCCCAAACAACAGATCCATCAGGTGTTCCTGTTCAGGCGACATCTCCCCCAATTCAGTCGGCACCATCGACTCTACCTCACGCATTAGTCGTCTCGCCAGATCCGGATCAGGCTGAGCATAACTATACCGCAATGGAGTAATTGCCGCATTAGCCTTGTTCCATTTTTCTTGAATTGCGTGATATTGCTCATCTCTCAAACCATAATACTTATATGTTCGCTCAGTCAGCTTACCCATCCTCGCCGACATGGCCGTCATCTCACTCTTCACCTCACCTAACAACTCTCTCTTTCGCTCAGCCTCAGCTCTACCAACCTTCGTTGTTTGCTCTATATCATCCATCATCGCTATTGCTGCCTTTGGATCGGCATCATTCCCTCTCAAATTACTCTCAACCGCATACCAGCCATTATATAAACGACTAAACTCGTCATTAGACAAGCCATACAAGGCCTGATCGTTACCGAATGTACTCATAACACCACGCATTGACTCAAAACGAGCCTTAACTGGCGCTAACAGTGTCTCTCGTTCAACCTTTCTCTGCTCCTTAGCTATTTCTTCCAATCTGTTTTGCTTAGCTATAACGCTCGACTCATCTGCTTCTGGCTTAGTTTGCCAATAATCTACCCTATAACTAAAAACATAATCACTGATTTGGTAATCATACCGCTGCTCCACAACGAACCCTGGATACGCTAGCACATCATCAGACTTATAATCCTTAGCATAGGGAATTGGCTTGCTACCCAAGGATTCCAAAGATGGCAACCCTTCCAACCGTCCTACCACAACTTTCACAGACTCTGGCTTCCTAAACTCCATCGACCATATACTATTCAAGCGCCTTCTATCAAAATCCGCCTTTAATGCTTCAAGATCAGCATTATTCATTGGATTATATCCATCGCTGCAACTATAAATAATACTCGGTCGACCATTCTGCCCAATCGCAGGAATATCCGCTAGTTGCAGCGTAAACAGCATGTCAGCCGGCACATCAATCGTGGCCGTGTACTTTTCTATTCTCTCACTTTCGTAATAAGCATCAGGTTGTGCTTGTTGAAAACCATAAACAACCGCCAACTCCCGCCCTTTAACTGACACTTTATCAGGCATTTCGCGCTCCAACTTATCCATCATCTCCTCGCCACAATAATCACCTAATTTTAGCCTGAGATGTTCATCAATATAAATCGCTTCTGCCCGACTCTTGGCTCCACCCAACCGTTCATTGTAATAATCCGCCAACTTCGGCACCTCAACCAAACCACCAGACCTAGCTTGCAACTTATTGAGCGCTTCTAACACCTCCGCATTATGCTTAACACACGGCAAATCGACTCTTCCCTCGGCCAGCGCCTTGGCAAACTCATTTTTAATTATGTTTTCATCCGTTACTACCTCTTTTCGAGATACTAGGTGTCTATACGACCCCTTAAATCCATAATCAACACTAACCTCAACCCTATCCAGCTGTGGATCATATACGCTTGTCCGCTGTAACTCACTCAACAGCTGCGGAGCAATTTCTGGGAGCCATTCTGGATTCACAGTCTGACACTTACGGGCAAAAGTTTTACTCGTCGTCATAACATCGGCTCCAATCATCATCTCAGACCTTCTAGAAAAAGCAGCCGAACCTGGGTGAATCATGATTTCTACAGCATGACCATTATCTGACACCTTCTTGTATCCGTACCGTCCGGCTGGAACCATCAAGTTCTGAATTAAACCAGCCGCCACTGATTTCTGAATATTTTCGTCTGTCGCATTATTATCAACTCCGGCTATTCCCTGCTGTTTTAACTCCCGTAATAATTGTGCCCTAATATCTTGTACCTCAAATAACACCTTACCATTAAGAAAGCGTTCTCGTGCCCACTTTTCACACTGCCAGCGTTCCCGGCAACCACTCTTAGCAAATTGCTTCCACACTTCAAGCATTGCTAAAAAGTCCGATCCTGATTTCTTAAACGCTGCCTGTGCCGCTTCTCGTTTTAACGCATCTGGTGCGTCAGGCCTGCCACCAATAAAGACAGATTGTCCGAACATAGCAGCAATCGTAGTCACGCTCTCCGTGCAACCATATTTCTGAGCTTCCAATACCATTCGTGCTAATTCCGGACTCAACGGCAATTCCGACATTTTTTCACCCATCGGTGTTAGCTTCTCTTCCTCATCCAAAGCCCCCAACAATTTTAACGACTTAAAAGCCATCTCGTAATCACCAGTCGTTGGCCTATCAATAAAATCAAAATCGCGAATATCAGCTATTCCCATCTTTGTCATCGCTAAAACCACATGATCAATATTAGACCGTGTAATCTCTGGCGTCTGATCTTTAGCTAATCCATTAAACTCCTCTTCGGTGTACAAACGATAACAAGTCCCAGGCGCCGTTCGTCCAGCTCGTCCTTTGCGTTGATCACAACCGCCTTGTGCATGACGAATAGTCTTCAACGCCTCAATGCCAGTATTCTTATTAAATTGTTTTTGTTTAATCAAACCTGAATCAATGACATGTCTTACACCATCAATGGTAATTGAAGTTTCTGCAATATTAGTAGCCACTATCACCTTTCGTCGAGGATTTTTTAAAAATACCTTTTTTTGATCTTCTGGCTTCATGGCGCCATAAAGCGGCATCACCTCAATCCCAGAAAGATTCATGTCATCAATCGCTTTCATGGTCACTTTGATCTCCTGCTCACCGGGCATGAAAATCAAAACATCACCCTGCTCACCGCTATTAACTATCTGTTTTACCCTTTCTGCAGCCGCTTTTGCATAATCATCAACATCCTCTCTTTCATACCTGACTTCTACCGGAAATTTTCGCCCTGGTACCTCAATAACTGGCGCTTCACCAAAATACTTAGCAAATTTTTCCTTATCAATAGTAGCAGAAGTTATAACAATTTTTAACTTTGCTAAACCAGCTTGTCGTCGTTCTATTTGAGCCTGCTTCAACAAACCCATGACAAAGTCAATGTTCAACGACCTCTCATGAGCTTCATCCACCATGACAATATCTAAATCTCACAACAACGGATCCGCCTTTAATTTTGCTAACAAAATACCATCAGTCATGAAAATAACGCGTGTCTCCTTACTTGTCTCGTTATCAAAACGCACCTGCGAGCCAATCTTTCCTCCGACTCTCTCACCCTGACATTCAGCCACATAATCCGCCACAGAAATCGCCGCTACTCTCCGCGGTTGCGTAACAGCTATCCTGGCATCAGGATTAGCCTCCAATAAAATAATTGGCGTTCTGGTTGTTTTACCAGAACCAGTTTCCGCCATAATAATGGCATTATCATGATTAGCTAAACAGTTTTCAACTTCTTTTCGAGCGCTATCCATCGGCAAAGCTAGCAAATCAACCTTCGGAGCTGTCCGTTTAGGATCTGGCACTGGTTCATTTCTGCCATAGCCTCCTCCCTCACCACCCTGCGATCGTTGTTGATACTTATTTGCCATAAAATTACTCAAAAAGGCTTATCGTTTCTCCTACCGCATTTGTATAATCCATCATTCGACACATCGGCCTGGCCAAATAAATAGCTGACAGTAGCCTTAACACCGGCACCTCGCCAATAAGATGCAATGTTATACACGGTTTTAATTTTTCAACCAAAGCACCTTCCTCCCACAAATCCACAGTAATCTCTGGCATCGGCAACGCGACAGCACTAACTGGTTGCAGACTCTCTCGACTCGCTGATGTCTCCTCCCATACCGTCATATCAATCTCAATACCTGGCAAAAATTCTCGTGTCTCATGATCAAAAATCATTGCAGTCTTACCATCCGATGTCCTCACTAATACTTGCGTAGCTACATCCGCAATCGCACCAAACGCTAACGCCGCCTTAACTAGCGTAAATAAACTTTCCTCAATAATAACTGGATCACCCTGCGCCTGCAAAACAACATTCTGCTTAAACTCTTTAATTGACTCAACATTTTGTAAATCAACTTCCGGCAAAACTAGTGACACATACTCTGCCGCCACCAACGGCACTTCGCTATTTACCAAATGAGACATATTTTCACTTCAATAATTTTCTTCAGTATAACACAAAACTCACTACGAGCCTGAGCCTTGTAAGAGCGAGCCACGTCGGTCGCGACCGACGTGGCGAGCGATGTCATTTTATGATAGAATACTATCAACTATGGCTATCAATTCGCTCATGCGATTATCACGCAAACTTTTTGCTAAAGATGTCGAGCAAAAACCAACGCGCCACGGCTTTGGCGAAGGTTTAGTTATTGCCGGCCAAGAAGACAAGCGCATCGTCGCCCTCTGCGCGGACTTAACCGAGTCAACTCGCGTCTTGGGCTTTAAGCAAGCCTTCCCCGATCACTTCATCCAAATGGGCGTCTCCGAGCAATCTCTCGCCGCCATCGCAGCCGGCCTCGCACTCGCCGGCAAAATCCCCTTCATCGCCAGCTACGCCTGTTTTTCCCCTGGTCGCAACTGGGAACAAATCCGTACCACTATCTGCCTCCCTAAAACCAATGTCAAAATAATGGGCGCCCATGCCGGTGTTTCCGTCGGCCCCGACGGCGCCACGCACCAAATGACGGAGGACATCGCCCTCATGCGCGTTCTCCCCAACATGACCGTGCTTGTCCCCTGCGATGCTATTGAAACACGCAAAGCCACCATCGCCGCCGCCAAAATGATCGGCCCCGTTTACATCCGCTTTGCCCGCAGCGAAAGCCCTGTCTTCACTACCGAAGCCACACCATTCGAAATCGGCAAAACTCAAGTCTTCCGCAAAGGTACCAGTGTTGCCATCATCGCCTGCGGTATCCTCGTTCACGAAGCCTTACTCGCCGCCCGCGAACTCGAAAAACTAGGCATTGACGCCCGCGTTATCAACTGCCCCAGCATCAAGCCCCTCGACGAAGCTACCATCATCGCCGCGGCCAAGGACTGCGGCGCCATCGTTACCGTAGAAGAAGCCCAAGCAGCCGGCGGCCTTGGTAGCGCCATTTGCGAACTCCTCTCCGCCATTCACCCCGTCCCTATTGAGCGCATCGGCCTGCAAGACGACTTCGGCCAATCCGGCACCCCCCGCAAACTCCTGGAACACTACCACCTCACTGCGCCCTGGATTGCCAAAGCGGTACAGAAAGTTATTAAGCGTAAAGTTAAGAAGTAGGTATGGAGTGGCTCGTCGAACGACCTCCAGTCATAGAATCCTCGCACGAAAAAGCCAAACGCCTTGGTCAAATGTTTGACGCTCTCGCCGCAGACTACGGCCCAACAATCATCACCGAAGTAACCAATCTTCTAAAATCCGCCGAAGCTCGTGGCGAAGTCCCCCAAGGCTCAGAAATTGCTCAACTCCTCGCCAGCCACGAAACTCGCGACGAATTCGCCACCAAATCCCAAAATGAACTTCGAAAAATCGGTATTCTTTCAGATGAGGGATTTTCCTTATCTAAATTCACCGACAACCGCCGCCGAAAGTTTGCCGACCTTGTCGACCCCGAAGACAAAACCTTCGCCAGTACCCGTGGCGAATATCTCGCCAACACCTTTGGTACTGAACCAATAACCATAGTCGAAAAGCCAGAAAACGGCGCCAAGCAACTCATATACTCACCAAAAACTCGCTCAGAAGCCTTCAATGTCAACGCCATCAAAGCCGCTAACTTTCACCTCGGTTACTGGGAGTTTCCATCATGGCTCGACAAAGAAAATATTGAAACACAAACCGCGCCAGGAACCCTCGACAACACTAAATCCCTAGAAACAGCAGTTGCAGCAATTCTTTATAACCCAAAATTCGGCGACGCTCGCCGCACTACACAAGGTAAACTCGAAGTCCGCTATCCCAACGGCCAGTATCGCGCCATCACCTCAGACTGGTTTAAAAGCCAGTCAGGCCTAGCTATCCACAACGAAAAGCAAGGCGGCTTATTATTCGACCGCCCCCTCGCTGCTCTTAAGGAATATTGCCCCACTCTCTTCGCTGAAGGCTTACTTAATGACAGCGACTTTACTGCTTCCCGTCACCAAACTCATACCCACCTCGAAGCCAGCCAAGTACCAGCAAACGGCATACTTGCAATCAACGGAATAAAACACAACCTCGGCCGTCATCTTGCTGGCCACACTGTCCGCATCGAATCTCTAAACGCCACACAAAGTGCCATCGTCCTCGACGAAAACGGCCTTCTCACCCCTCTCTCCATCATCAACCGCTTTCATAAGGGCGACGCTGGTCTAACCAGTTACGAAAACGGTAAAGGCGCCTTCAGCTACTTCGCCAGCGCCGAACTTACCAAGCCAACCTTCCTCGTTCTCCTCGACACCAAAGACAAGCCAGAACTGGGAGCCGCTATCGACAATCTCCATATCTGGACTAAACTCAACAATCAACTCCGTTCGAATAGTATTGATGTCGACGCCAGCTTACCGATGAACACCCGTGAATACTTCCGCCTGAACGCCAGTAAGCTCGCCCCTTACACCGAACAAATCGTCAACCTCGCCCGCGACACTGGCAGCATCGGCCTACAAAGCATAGCCGAAATCGCAGATCTTCCAGACATAGCCCGCGAATACCTCCGAGTAGTCGCCGAACTCCGCACACCAGAAGCCACTCTACTCGCTGAATCCGTAATAGAAGCTGGCAGTACCCGTCGCCAAATACTCGCCGAAGTCGCCAAAGCAGTCTCTACCGGCGACATGACACCAGAGACTGGTCGTCTGGCCAAATACGAACTCACCCGCCGTGTAGCCAGTGCCATCACTGCCATGGAAGATGTCGCCCGCACCGCCACACTCCAAAACAAACCAGCTCTCGACACCTTCAAACAAGATTTAGCTCGTCGTAACACCGACCTAGCTCTTTTCGGTTCTTCTCTCCGTACAGTTGGTAAAGAAGGTCGAATATCACTTGAAAAACTGCAAGGTGTTGAATATCAACAACGCATTGGTAAAGAACTAACAGACCAAGAAAAACCTGACATGCGTCATATTTTTGCTGAAAACTGGCAAAGCATGACAGTTGCCGAACGAGAACCGTTCCGACGAAGCATGGAAAAAGCCTTTCTAGGTGACTCCGCCACCTTCACAATGGCCCTATATCACAATAAGCTCGCCGCTTTTTTCCGTCTTGACCAAGTGCCAAACATTGAACCGGGCGCTCTTTATGTCGGCTCATTCAATGTCGATCAAAAACTACAGGATTCCGGGCTAGGCAAACAATTACTCGCAGACATTCTTGACCCTCTAGCAAAGGAACACACTATTCTGGCTGACTTTATAGTTTCATTAGATGCTGGTAGTTCCTATGTTGAGGATCAAAATTTCATTCTCAGTGGATTAAATTCCGTTACCGAAGAAGGGGTAACCTCACTGCGTTTCTCTATCCGCAGAAACGATACTGAAAACGCAAAATACCAAACCAAATCTGAAATACCCGCTGACTACCCAGATCAAGCATCATTCACATTACCAACAGACATTAACCGCATGGCCGACTACTGCCAACAAAAATTTGCTGCTGGGTTTGTAGCCACACACTTCTTTATGCCAAACAAAGATAAATCAAAACGCACAATTATCTTCGAAAAAAGTCAGGTTAGGAAACCTTAAATGTCTTCCACAAAAACTCAAATTGAGCTAAGTGCATACTTGCAATAGAAATGTCCCGTACAATAACAGAGATAGTCTTACCGCCGCGCAGATTCAAATAAGTAACTGTGTCGCCGTACATTTCAACGGCAATTTCAGGCATTGCTGGCAGACCGGGAATTAACAAATATTCAGTTAACTCTTTTGTGGCATTCGCTACATATTGTCGTGAACCTTCGTTATCTGGCAATATAATTCGTTTAGTAATTCCTTTTCGTTGTCGCAACGCAATATATCGAGCATTTAATTTTGCCACATCTTCGCTAAAAGCACTAGGATCCAAATATGTGTAAATGCTACTTTTAGCACTCAACGACTCCATTAATGCTATTTCCACCCCCTCAATCCCCTCAAACACCTGAATCGCTGGCTTTCCCGTAGTTAAGTTAAATGTGGAAAGCAACTTGGGCAACTCCCCCTGAAACTCTTGCGCCAAGCGATCAGCCCGGCGTTTCTGGTCGTCGACGAGGATAGCCAGATGCGATGGCTCCGCCGCTTCATAAATCTGCTGCTTCCCTTCAGCTACCGTCGCTAAGCCCTGGGATACCAAGCTAGTCAATACATTATAGAGATTACCCCGCCCTAGGCCGCTATCAGTCAGCAAATCCCGAGCCTTTGTCCGGCCTTTAGTCAGCAATAGCTCATAAATATGGGCCTCATTCGCGTTTAACCCGAGTTTTTTGAGGATTTCCTGATACATATTAAGCCGAGCTTAAAGCCTAAATTAACTCCTATGGCTCAATTATCACAGCATATTGTCATAATGTAAATGGCGGGGTGTGGATAAGTTTTAAGCTAATCTTAGCCTCATTTCAACATCTATGCCACATAGCAGTTGACAGAAGTCTGAGAAAATGGTATGATGTGTTTACAAGCTGATGAGACGAGAAACTCAATCAGCAAGCTCCTTACAACTTAAGAGAGAGTACGGGTGCCGGTAAAAACGGGGCACAGGTATGAAGTGAGCTCGGCTCTACTTCGTACCACTATGACAAGCCAAAAGGCTTGCCAAGGCAGGATTCAATCTCTCTCCGTGGGCAACCACACTAGATAGACTGAATCCTGCCTTTTTGCTTCTCGCCGCAAGGCTAGAGAACAAAAGGCCCTCACATAGCTGAAATTGAGCAAAAGCTGGTCCCTCGCGACCAATCCCCCAACCTGGGTGAGAGAGACTTTTCCTCGATAGCAGCCTATGTTCTCCATCCGGCCTCGCCGGATCGTCGGAACCTGGCAAGTGGCAACTGAATTCGTTCGGCCAACACCCCAGCCTTCCCCCGGTTACTACAGAGAAAATAACCGTGGTAATGAGTGCGCGGGAGTTCAAAACAGTTTTGAACCTCCTGCAGTCCTTACCAACAGCCGCAAGGCTTAGCCACCGTGGCAAAGGAACTGAACCTTCACAACTGAAGAGTTAACACACAGAAGTATCTGCGCCCTTCCGGCGGTGGACACTTGGCTGACGACGACACTCTGTGCCGACTCGTCAATCACCAAACCCACCCATTAGGAACCCGTGGAAATTATACTTCATGTTACGAACAACGAACTTCGTGTCCCGTCTTCCCTCGTGTGGACGGGACGCTCTCAAACTTCATCACTCACTGGTGGTGTTCGAGAGCGACGCAGTTTCTGCCTCGCTCATAACCAACCTCTGGTAGAGATCATCACCGGGCAAATATATCTGCCCAACGAGAAATCACATCGAGAAGGTTCACGCGCCGATTGCTGGCGCTAAATAAATGGCAATTTGATCACTTTCCAGCCTACACCCTCGAGCTGGACGGGGCAGCACGGAGTCACTGACTGACTCTGCGCATCGAGCGCTAACTCGATATCTCCCGGGAAACCTCTGGTGTGCACCACCAAGTTTCCCGATTCCCTCCAAATTCTTGTCTATCATCGACGAGGCTTCAGAGGGACCATTTTGGAACCACCCTTACCATGGGGTTTCTCAGCAGGAGGTGAATCATGGCAGACAATTCATTGACAAAAGCCGAATCGGCCATCAGGTTCATCCTGGTGGCCGGCACCGCCTCGTCGGAAGACGAGGCGGTGGAGCTCCTGAAGGCGGCCATCAAGGCCGCCTTCATCGCCGGCTTCGATGCCGGCCGCTGTTCCGTCGATCCGGGGGGCTTTCACCCCCCGGATGATGGTAACAGGGCTCTGAGCAACTTCCTAAAGTAGCTCAGAGCCAACGGCGCCTTGGTCGCGTCGTGACGGTCCACCGTCAAAGGGTCGCAAGCCCAAACACCAAACCGTCCCGCAACCTTCTGGCACACAGCTGGTTGCGGGGACTCTCAAAATTCATGAGCTTAGCTCGTGGCTTTCGAGAGCGACTTGCTATTAAGTTCTTGTAAGACACTTCGACCGTCAATTCTGCCGGCCAAGTGACACCACATCGACCCAACGCACTCGTCTCTGGAGATCAAATGACCCCTTCCATCAAAGACATCACCCAGATCGTTTCAGTCGGCAGCGTGGACGGTGTCCTCACCTCCTCCGCCCTCCTCCGCCTCATCGGGCGGGATGACGTCGGCCTGTGTTTTACGCAGGCCTTCGCCGTGGACAAGGTCGACTGCAGCAAGTTCCCCGCCGGCGCCAAGGTGGCGTTGGTCGATCTCGCGGTGAACAACCGCGACCAGGCCATGACGACAGCGGGCTTCATCGCCCGCATCAAGGAGGCCGGCCACCAGGTGGTGGCAGTCATCGACGAGCACAGCCGCGAGGATTGGGAGACCATCCTCGGTGACTTTGGCGAGCTGATGATCCAGCCCCAGTCGCAGTCGGAGGGCAAATACAAGTCCTCCGGTGCAGTGCTCCAGTCCTCGATGGTCGGCTACGTCATGCTCGACGGCCACGGCCAGGAGCTCTGCCAGGCCGCCGACGCCGGTGATCGGATGGACTTCTCCTCCCACTTCGGTGGGATGGTGAACCAGGCGGTGAAGTCGGACATCGGAAACGATGCCCGACGGGTCTACCTGGCCCGGCACTTCGCCGGGTCGACCGAGGCCGACTCGGTCATCCTCGGTTGGATGGCGGAGTACGACCTCATCCTCGCCGACCACGACATCATCGTCGCCGCGGCGCAGGACCTCGGCAACGGCATCATCCGGGTGAACACCGTCGGCCGCAAGGTCGACGTGACCACCCTCATGAACCGGCTGTACAAGGCCGGGGCTCGGGTCGTCATCAGCGAAGGGGACATGTTCGTTCCCGCCCTCAAAAAAAAAATACTAATGGTCGCCTTCGGTACCAGCGAGAAGCTGGACATCCTCGCGGCCATCAAGGCCACCGGTGTCCAGGCTTCCGGGTTCGCCCAGAAGGCCAACGTTGACCTCCAGGACGAGGCCGCCGCCCTCGTCGCCATCCGCGCCCTGCTCAACAGCTAGGGCGACCCGCCGGTAGAGCGGACAAACTCTACTTTTCACCTACGAGAAACCACTCGTCGTAGGCCACCCAATGACCGGGGAACGTTAGCGAGCACAGGTCAAAGAAGGCTCTCCATGATTGCACATCATGTGAGGGCCGACTTTCACAGCCTCGAAGTTCTTCGACGCTGTGAATCTCGGGCATATCGCCCTCACGGCCACTCTGGCCACACCCTTACCATGGGGTTTACCTTCAAAGGAGGTAACGAGGAGTTTGAAAAACTCCTCCTCGAGATCGCGGAATAGGCGGAGCTCGACGAGCAGCAGCTCGTCGAGCTCCGCAAGTGGGCTAATGGTGATTATCACCATTAGCCCAACAGCGGCGCCTTGGTCGCGTCGTGACGGTCACCCCGTCGAAGGGTCGCAAACCCAACACCAACCTGAGAGCTCGCCGCTGCACGCGTCGCCGAGCTCTCCTCTATCGACCACTTGAACCTCTTGATTGAGTCTGTTCGAGTCGTCAATCGAGGAGCTGAACACGGTCTGGTCAACGCGGATTCCCCGCGGCGACTACACCTGTTTCGTTCCCGTCTTTGCCGCAAGGCAGGAGGTGACAAATGTTTGTCATCATCAAAACAGCGGACGGTTATGGCCGCCCGTGGATGGGTCTGCTCGCCCCAGGCGAGCAGACCCGGGTTCCGTCCAATCCGGACGGAACCTGTGTGGAGCTGACGATCATGGCAGTCTGCCATGATCGTCAGCTCGCGGAGCAGCAGCTCCGCGAGCTCGAGTCGGCCATGTCGGCCGACTCACGCTGGTAGTCCGGTCCCGTCGCACCAAGAGGCTCTGAGCAACTTCCTCAAGTAGCTCAGGGCCAACGGCGCATTGGTGCGTCGCGACGGTAGTCACTCCGTCACAGGGTCGCAAACCCAACACCAACCTGGGAGCTCGCCGCTGCACGCGTCGCCGAGCTCTCCTCTATCGACTACTTGATTTCATATCCGAGGAATCGAGTCGTCAATCGAGGAGCTGAACACAGTGCTAGATCAACGCGGATTCTCCGCTGTGACTTCACTCGTTCCGTTCCCGTCTTTGCCGCAAGGCAGGAGGTGGCTCATGGCTACCAAAACAAAGAAAGGGGTCACCACCCCCCTCGAGAAGGCACTCACCGCCCTTCTCGCAGCTCAATCCTGCCCAGCCGGCGGGATTGAAGTGAAGAACTGTGCCACCTGCGGCGCAGAGACAGTCTTCGTCCCGGATTCCTGGGGCGACCCTTTGTGGGCATATCGCTACTGCCCACAATGCCCACTGCCGTCCCGCACCTCTCAGGTCAACTCCTGAATCAAGTGCGGGCTCACCCTGAAGTGATGCACTACATCTACTTCAGGGGACTCTCCAACTTCGTAATCCCCGATTACGCCGTTCGAGAGTCGCGAGCCTAAAAGCTCAAAACTCCTGTGGTTAGAAGAGTAGTCAGTTGACTCTCTCCTCTGTCTACAATTTTTGTCACAGAAATAAACCCGACTGTTCTCGCAGCCGGGTTTGTTGTTTACAACATTTTTCGCAATTCTTCTTCACCCAGTTCAATATCCTTCAAAATCCTGCATACCGTACCAATTGCCATATCTCCAGTGTGCATTGAAACGGTAGTAATTCGTCCGTCAGGATTCTTAAAGATGATATGACTACCAGTCTAATGGCATCGTACAAAACCCAAAGCTAACAAAACTTTTACAAACTTTTTAGCTGTCATGACTGGTGGCCTAGACATAGGCATGTGCCAACTGCTTAACAGCTTTTCTAGTAATAACTTGCCGTGTGTTTTTTCTTGATTCTGGTAAATTTACTGTCTTCAATACTTGCAAAGAATTATCTCCTGGTACTGGCATACCAGCCTCCAATAAAGTATAAATATAGGCCTCTATAGCCTCTCCGATGTTCTTCTGAGCATCTTCAATTGTCTTACCATAAGTATGACAACCCGGCAGAGCTGGGGCAGAAGCCAACCAATTCTTCTCATCTGGTTCAATAATGACTCTATATGTATAATTCATAGATACTTCGAGCATACCACAACCTATACATTTTCCTCAACTTTTGCTATCATTCCTCGCAATATGGAGTTGATGAGATTAAACAAATTCTTAGTGGACCAAGGCGTGTGTTCAAGGCGCGCTGCGGACAGGGCAATCACGGAAGGCCGAGTCACGGTCAATGGCACCAAGCCCGAGCTTGGCGTCAAGGTGGACGGTAGCGAAACCATCTCGTTCGACGGCGTTATTGTCGGCCAAAACCGCAGTAAACGCCTCTATCTCGCCTACCACAAACCAGTCGGCATTATTTGCACCAGCGATCCGCTAGCTAAAGACAACATTATTGAAACAATCAATTATCCAGAACGCATTTTTCACATTGGCCGTCTGGATGTCGCCTCAAGCGGTCTCATTCTACTCACCAACGACGGAGCTATCGTCAACAAAATCCTGCGTGCTGAAGGCAAAAACCAAAAAGAATACATTGTCCGCATCCAAGAAGATGTCACGGACGACTTCATCACCGCCCTCCGCGACGGCGTCCTCATCGACGGCTACAAAACCCTCCCCTGCAAGGCCGTCAAAATGGGGCCAAATATGTTCGCCATCACCTTAGTCGAAGGCCGCAACCGCCAAATCCGCAAAATGTGTGAGGCTCTGCACCGCACAGTCACCTCCCTCAAACGCATTCGTGTCATGAACATTAAATTAGACGACATCCCGCCAGGCAAATGGCGTTTGTTGACGCCAGAGGAGGAATCAACCCTGCTAACAACTCTCAATCACACGCCAGCTTAACCCAAATGAGCTTTTTCATTTTTCTTATTGTTCTCGCAATTGTCATCAGCGCTGCCTACGCTGGCTATTCTGCTGCCCCGTGGGTGCCAACCAAACAATCCCAGCGCCAACTCGTCCTCGACAACTTACAGTTCCCCTCCAGTCATGGAGGGGCTAGGGGAGGTTTTACCGTAATCGATTTAGGTTGCGGCGACGGTTCCTGGCTTTTCTCATTCGCCACAAAATACCCTAACATTCAGGCCATCGGCTACGACATTTCCTTACTCCCGCTACTCATCGGCCAAATCCGCAAACTCTTATCCTTCAAAAAATTTGCCTGCGTCCACCTCCGTTTCGGCAACCTCTGGCACGCCAACATCTCACAAGCCGATGTTGTTCTCATTTTCTTAATGCGCAAAATCTACCCTCGCCTAATTACTAAACTCGCCGTTTTACCTCCCCACTCCACTGTCGTCATTGAAGCCTGGCCTCTCCCAAACCTCACCCCTATCCAAGTAATCACCGGCCCGAACCTCCTCCCTGTGTACATCTATCGCGGCGAGCAATTTCATCAACGAGCCTGAGCCCTGTAAGAACGAGCCACGTCGGTCGCGACCGACGTGGCGAGTGACTGTCGTGTCTCGTGTGACGACGCGATGGCCGACCCGAGAAATGCTTACCGAACTCACCGAGCCTCCGCCGAGCTTCAGCGAGGCGAAGCGAACGGCGAATAGTCGAGAGTAAGGGTAAGTTAGTTTATTACGAACCCGCACGGAAGACTATTCGGCAAGTGAGCACCTGGGCTGAGGCCTTGAGCTAGAAGCACGAGATACGACAGTCACGAGCGACAAACCTAATGCTCTGTGCATATGTCACCTTTTTACCACTTCCATTCCCCAGAAAAGTGATAGAATGTAGCCATATGATCGACCTCCTAACAATCGGCGACATCAAACTCGACACCTTTATCAGCATTCCAACCGCTAGCGTCGAATGCACCCTGGAACAACAAGGCTGCAAACTCTGCCTCGACTACGGCAAGAAAATTGAAGTCACCTCTACCCTCTCACAAATCGCTGGCAGCGCTCCTAATGTCGCCGTCGGCCTCGCTAAAATGACCAAAAAAACAGCCATACTCGCAATCATGGGTCGCGACATTACTCACACCGTCGCCCTCAAATTCCTCAAAGAACACAAAGTCGACACCTCACTCGTCACCACCAATCCTGGCAAACAATCTAGTTTCTCCGCCGTCCTCAACTTTCAAGGCGAAAATACGCAACTCGTCGTCCACCAGCCAGTCGACATCAAACTCCCAACTAAATTACCAAAAACTCGCTGGATCCATATTGGTGAGCTGGGCCGCGGCTACGACAAACTCTATCGTGACCTCATTACAGCCTCAAAAGCTCACAACATCCGTATCAGTTTCAACCCCGGCCAACTCCAAATCGACGAACACAAAAAGTGCTTCTTCGACCTCATCAACGCCAGCGAAGTGCTCTTCGTCAATCTTTCTGAAGCTCGTCAAATCGTCAATCTTCCAACCGCTGACGCTAAAACTGTCATCGCTAAACTTTACACCCTAGGCGCAGACGACATCGTCATCACCGATGGTCAAAACGGTGCCTATGCTCATGATGGCAAAACACTTGTTCACGCCCCAGTCTTCAAGGTAAAAACAGTAGAAACCACCGGCGCCGGCGACGCCTTCGTCAGTGGCTACCTCGGTGCCTTACTCCACAGCAAAACCGTCCACGAAGCCTTAGCCTGGGGTGCCATCAACGCCGCCAGCTGCGTCGGCCAAATAGGCCCCACCGCCGGCCTCCTCACCCACCTCGAAATCACCCGCAAACTTGCCCTCAAACCCTCCTACCGTGTTCGTTCAATAATCATTTAACATAAAATTAAAGTTGGGCCAGCCCGGCTCCGCCGGGTAGTCGGTAATAACGAGCCGACATCAGAGGTAGACTCTGTCTTCCTCGGATGTCAACAGTGTCGATTCCCTCAAGTAATAATCGACGAGCGTCTAAATGCCCGACTGAGTAAAGAAGTGACTCCCCGAGTCTCGCGTTGACGAGAGCCAAGCTAGAAATGGCGAATATAATACAAATTCTATGAACAACACCCCTCTTTACATCTTGCCCTGCGACCACCGTGGCTCTTTCGCCCACGACCTCCTCGGCAAGCCATACCCAGTCAAAGGCCAGGACAAACAAACCTTGATCGCCTGCAAAGAAATAGTCCTCGACGCCATTCTGTACACCAAAAACCAATATAAAGGCGACGCCGCCCTGGCCACCATCATCGACGAAGAGTTCGGCACGCCAGTCATCCGTCGCGCCAAAAAACTCAGCCTCCCCTTTGCCCTCACCACAGAAGGCGCTACTCATGATGTCTATCATTTCTTGCACGGTGACAGCTTCGGTAGCGCTATCACCAAAATCAATCCAACCTTCGTCAAAGCCCTCATTTATTACACCCCAGGCAATGAGAAAGCCAACAAAATCACCCGTGCTCGTCTCCTCAAACTCAGCAAGTTCTGTACTCGCGAATCTCGCGACTTCATGCTCGAAGTTTTAGTCGGCACCATGGCAGAAAGCAAAAAAGAAGAAGCGATCGGGAGCGTTATCGACGAGCTCCAGGCTGCTGGCATTACCCCAAACATCTGGAAAGTGGAAGGCTTGCCAACTAGTATCGCCTGGAAACGCTTAGCAAAACACACTTCTGCCGCCATCATCGTCCTCGGTCGCGGTGAAAGCAAAAAACAAGTAGAGCTTTGGCTCCGCGCCGCAGCCAAAAGTGGCGTCGTCCTCGGTTTCGCCGTCGGCCGCACTGTTTTCCTAAAGCCTCTCCAAAACTTCCTGGCCGGCAAACTCACCCGCCCCCAAACCGTCGACGCCATTGCCAAAAACTATCTCAAAGAAATCAAAACCTGGGAAAAGAATCGTTAAAGCAAATTGTCCGACAAGATATCTTTATATAGCTCCTCAAATGTTTTGTAGCCTTTGCCATTTTTAATCTCATCATCCGATTCTCTCATCAATACCTTTTTCACGAAATGTGCGTCTAACTATCTCGTGAATGCCAACATCAAGAATCTTCTGGTAATCACTAACGCGTTCATCTATAACTATTTTCTCAATTCGTTCGCGCAATTTACTAGTTTTAATATGCCAGCCAGCTTCTTTAAGCTTACTAAATAAACGCAATTGCCTAGCCATGGCCTCCCTGCTCTCCTCATCACCAACTTTCTCGCGCACCGTACCCACATAATAACGCTTACCGTTTGGCACCAACTCCCGATCCCCAACTAAATACTCCACAAACTTATCGACTTCCTCTCCAAAATCTAACGCAACGGGTAGACTTCTATCCGTATGCCAAATCCCTACACTCGGTTAACCGTTAAAGAGCGTGAAGAAATCAGCCGTG
>JAGVNL010000016.1 GCA_020053275.1 bacterium | reverse complement strand
GTCGGTCGCGACCGACGTGGCGAGCGACTGCCATGTCTCTTGCGCCAAGCGACGGCCGACCCGAGAAATGCTGCCTCGCCGCATATTCTTAACGGTCGAGGCAAACTTGTAAGCATTTCTGGGCTGAGGCCTGAGCGCGAAGCGGGAGACACGGCAGTCGCGAGCGACGAGCCTTGGCTAATTAGCTAACTTAATAATCCATCCCCATTCCATTCTGCATCGCGCCGCTTGCATTCTTGTCATCCTTTACAATCTCCGTAATCGCACACTCCGTTGTCAAAATCATAATCGCAATGCTCGCCGCATTCTGGAGTGCGGATCGCGTCACCTTGGCAGGATCAATAATCCCGCTTGTCACCATATCCACCATCTCGCCGGTCATCGCGTTCCACCCAATATTACCACTCGCGTGCTTTACTCGCTCCACAATTATACCACCTTCTGTACCCGCATTCTCAGCAATCTGCCGCAACGGAGCATCAAGCGCGCGATCCAAAATCTCTTTACCTAACTGCTCATCACCAGTCATTACCAAACCAGCCAACACTGCCTTCGCCCGAATCAAAGCCACGCCACCACCAGCCACAATCCCCTCCTCAATCGCTGCCTTAGTCGCCGAAACCGCGTCTTCAATTCTGTGCTTCTTCTCTTTCATCTCAACCTCACTGGCTGCCCCAACCTTAATCACCGCCACACCACCAGAAATCTTGGCCATTCGTTCTCGCAACTTCTCCTTGTCAAAATCACTCTCGGTCGTTTCTAACTGTTTCTTCAAACTCACCACCCGTTCTGCAATCACCGCCTTATCACCAGCACCTTCGACAATCGTCGTCGTATCTTTAGTCGACACCACGCGCCTGACATGACCCAAGTCTGCCAACTCAACATTCTCAAGTTTTAGGCCAACTTCCGGAGTAATAAACTTTCCACCAGTCACCACAGCAATATCCTCCAGCATCGCCTTGCGCCTATCACCATAACCAGGCGCCTTAACCGCCAACACAGACAGTGTTCCTCGCAGCTTATTCAAAACCAATGTTGTCATCGCCTCCCCATCAACATCTTCCGCAATAATCACCAACTCTTTCCTGCCAGTCGCTAACACCTTTTCCAAAATCGGCATGATGGTTTGAATCGAGCTGATCTTCTCACTCGTAATCAAAAGCGAAACATCGCGGTACTCTGCCTCCATGCGATCGCCATTCGTCACCATATACGGCGACACATAACCTTTATCAAATTGCATCCCCTCAACCACATCAACCTCAATCCCAAACGACTGCCCTTCTTCTACCGTAATCACGCCATTCTCCGTCACCCTAGCCATCGCCTCGGCAATCATCGCGCCAATCTCATCATCATTCGCGCTAATACTGGCAACTTGTTTAATAGCATCTCCGGTTACTGGTGTAGCAATGCGTTTAATTTCCGCCACAATCGCCAACACACTCTTTTCTATCCCATGTCGCAAACCCTGTGGATTAGCCCCAGCTGCCACCACACGCAAACCGTCTGCCACCAACGCTTGCGCCAACACAGTAGCAGTTGTAGTTCCGTCACCGGCAACATCATTAGTCTTACTGGCCACCTCTTTTACTAGCGTTGCACCCAAATTTTCTAGCTTATCCTCTAGCTCAATCTCTTTCGCTACAGAAACGCCATCCTTAGTTACCATCGGACTCCCAAAACCACGATCCACAATAACATTCCTTCCCTTCGGCCCGAGTGTCACTTTCACTGCATTCGCCAGTTTGTCGACGCCAGCCTTAATCTTCTTCCTAGCATCCTCATTGAAAATAATTTGCTTGGACATATATTATATTTTTAGAGTTGGTAGTCAGTAATTGGTAGTCGGGCCTGCCCGGCTCCGCCGGGTAGTTGGTAGTTTACAAATTTTATTGAGCCTGTAGTCAACGAAGACGAGTGGGGTGTCGCTTCTGTCGACAGAGGGACGCGCATTTTGAAGGCCGTCGATTCACCCTAATAATTAATCGACGAGCGTCTAAATGCCCGACGGAGAAAAGAAGTGACTCCCTGAGTCTCGCGTTGACGAGAGCCTGAGATAGGAACAGGAGATACGACAGTCACGAGCGATCACTCAATCACCGCCATCACATCGTCCATGGTTACAACTAACAACTTCTTACCATCTACCTCCACCTCATCCGGCCCATACTTCTTAAAGACAACAGTATCGCCAACCTTTACCTCCATCACCTGCCTAGTCCCATTCTCCAAAAACTTGCCAGGACCAACCGCCATCACCTTTCCTTGTTCTGGCTGCTTCTCCTCATTCTCTGGCAAAATTATGCCAGACGCAGTTTTATTCTCTTTCACCTTTGCCTCCACAATAATATGTCCTCCTAATGGCCGAATATTCATAGCGAAATCAATTATGTTTACCACCTCATATTGTCAAAACTGGCACTCATTGTCAATGACTGCCAAATAATAAATTACTCACGAGCCTGAACCATGTAAAAGCGAGCCACGTCGGTCGCGAGCGACGTGGCGAGCGACTGCCGCTGTCTTCTATACAACAGAACGAAGACGAGTGGGGTGTCGCTTCTGTCGACCGAGGGACGCGCATTTTGAAGGCCGTCGATTCACCCTAATAATTAATCGGCAAGCGTCAAAATGCCCGACAGAGAAAAGAAGTGGCTCCCCGAGTCTCGCGTTCTGGTAGAGTGAGAAACACGACGGTCGCTCGCGTTTATTTTTCACCCATTCTCACAGTAAGTGCCATCACGAGCGCAATCAATATCAAACCAGAATAACTCGACCAAATATAATGATCAAAGAAGAGGATGACGAGTACTACATTCCCCATCGCAAACGCCATCAACGCGTCATAATTCGGAAAGCGAGCAAAGTTTATTTTATCAATCGACGACGCCCACAACAACACCGCAATCAAACCAAGCAAACCAATCTCCGACAACACCAGCAATGGAATACTGTGGATAGGCTGATAACTCCAACCATCGCGGCCAGGTGCAGCCTCGGACAAATATGTCGTGTAAGTGCCAAGTCCACTTCCTACCAATAACTCCCCCACTCCTCGCGTCATCACCGTAGGATAATCCACATACTGCGCCACTCGTTCGCTAACGGAATTATCTTCTAACGCTCCGCCACCACGAATACTCGCCAACAAATTCGGCATCATAAAGGTTAAAAATAATGCACTACCAATCACCACCAGCGCAATCGGCACCACCAGTACTCTCGCTCTCACAGTATTCTTGTAATAAGTCACAAAAGCCACCAAGCCAATACCAAGCAACAAGCCGAGCATCGCGGACCGAGAACCTGTGAATACGAGCAACACGGTCAGCACGAGCATACAAGCCAACAGAATTCTTCGATAATTCCCCTGTTGAATACGAATTAGAAGTGTTCGTAAACACAACACACCAACCGCCAAATACCCAGCAAAAATATTTGGGTGCGAAAAACTGCCGTAAGCCCGCAACTCCCGCACGCCATTTTTTAATATAACTGCATCTCCTAAATTATTCGCATCTCGGGCTGCCAATCCGAATATCGTCGACGCCGGCGAGCCGTTTGCAATAACCTGCCAAACACCAAGCAACGCTGGCACAATCAACCCAAAACCAAAGCCAGCTAACACTGGCCGCCACTCTACTCTTTTACTCAATAACATCACAAACACCGCCAAAGCCGAAGCTAAGTGGAACAACATCGCAGCCGACAACGCCAATTTCGTACTCACCATTAAAGACAATGTTGCTGCCACAAACACCAAAGCCGCAAACAATAACGGCTTCTTACTCGAGCTAGCAAACTCTGGCCTATCTTGCTTTCTCATCAACGACGCCAACACACCAACCCACAAAAATACCTCCGTCACATATAAACTAGCGTCACCAAACGGCGAAGCAATCGCACCTATCATCGTACTCGTAAAAAGATAATGCGTCTGCCATGGCACAAGAAAAAAAAACGCCGTCAGCCACCATGTTTGCCAACTATACCTAGCAAATAATTCTTTTAAGAAACGCATAATTTTTCTTCTAAATATTTAAGAATCTCCTGCCGCGTATCATTTACATGAAATTTTAACATGAAGTCATTTACCACAACTCGCGTATCAACATTTTTCATCCCACAAATCACGCTTGTAAACTTTTTCTCCTGCATCTCTCGTGCTCGCCGTTCACTTATCGCTAGTGTTGGCAATCGTCTCATTATCTTCGGTACCCATCTATACGCCCGCTCCACACCAGACGCATTCGGCAGAATCTCACCCACCCATCTGTTCACAGTATAAAGCCGCGTCAAAATACCTTTATTGTCAATCATCGGCGTCAGCGTCGCCAACCAATACGCCAAATACGGATCCTCACCATCAATCTTGAGCGACGCTAAATCAAGGCGATTACTATCCGCAAAAAAACTGCAACAAATTGGATTCACCTTCGCCTCCCCCGGTCGTTTTCTAAGTAATGCCATCATCGACACCACCAGCAAGCGCACAGTCCACACTCTACCAGGTTTAGTTACAATAAATAAATCAATATCACTCTTCGCGTTCGTATAATGAAAGGCCAACGAGTTACAAACAAACACTCCTTCCACAAACGGCAAGCGTCCAATATACCTAAGCACTGGTGCCAACACTTTATATTTCTGCAGCGCATCCTGAAACCGAATATGACGATCCTTCAACTGTTCCGCAATATCTCGTCCTAACGCATAAAACCCATCTTTCACACTCACTCGCTCGTTCAGCCAGCTTGAGTGCGTTAACACCTCCACTACTTCCGCCAATGTCCACCGCCCTACCGGCGCATACAACCACTTCCAAACCTCTAACGCCGTCAACGGATAACGAAAATAAGAAAAATACGCCAATACCTTAAAACAATCCCACTCTATCACCGACGCTGGTGAAATACTTTCTGATTCTAACATATTGAACACGATGTAAACTTTCTAATTTGAGTCGAGTTTGGGTGCGTGGCAAGACGAGCTCGTGAGATGTAGTCTGTGCTACATTGAGCGAGTCGGCGCTGCGACAAGCCCAAAATCGGCCAAATTAGGAAGTTTACTCAGAAACGATAAGTTTCTCGCCCCGTCTTACAGCATGTGTAACTCCAATCATAATAAACACAAAGTCACGAATACGAATAATCGCCGTATATGCTACCGCATTAAGCTGCAACCCCAGCAGTGAGAAAACCGCAGCATTACTCCCCTCATACACACCCAACCCACCAGGCACAGGCAACAACATAGCCAAACTAGGCAATGTCGCCAATAAGAATCCATCACGGAAGCTAATCGGTACGCCAAAAAAATGTGTAATAAAGAATGCTTCAATCGCCTTGAACGACACCATAACGATGCTCAAACACACAATCAAAGCTAATTTTGCCTTCTTGCCAGCAAAAAACTTACTCATCAAACCCTCCGTCTCCACCAACCAGTCATACATCCCTTTCAACTTTTTTGCCTTGTGAAGTCGGAATATTCGCATTATTGCAGAAAAAAAGCCATCGCCACGAGCCAGCCGCCAAAAAAATGCCAACAAAATTGCCACGATTATAATAATAAACACACCAGCTCCGGCAATCGCCTTAGTGCCACCCAAACCCTCACTCACCGCAATAATAATACCAGAAATAATAAACGCCACCACCGCAGAAATCTCAAAAGCCAAATCCAAAATCACCGAACTCGTCGCTTCCTGCACGGTAATGCCATCACCAACTAACATCGCAACTCTAATCGGCTCACCGGCAACCTGCGACGCTGGCGTCAAATAACCAGCCGCGTATCCACTCATGCGGTGCAAAAAAAAGCGGCCCAAACTCAGTTTATGCGTTGGTGAAATATCATCGGTAATCAACTTCCACCGCCAGCTATAAAGCGTGAAGTTAGTCAGCGAAATCATTATAAAACCAATACATGGCAACACCCCAAACGCCAGCAAACTATCATAAGTCTGCGCCGCACCAGTCCGCCAAATCAAAAAAGCAAAAAGCCCTCCACCAGCCAAAAAGGCCACCATGATGAGAAGAGCTTTTTTTACCCGTTTGGATAGCTTTGCCATACTGCGGCTATTGTACCAGAGTTCAGTTATTTGGCGACTACATCAATCACGGTCTGCTTAGACTTCTGCTTGCCCATAAAGAAATGGTACATGCCAAAAGTAACAATCGTTGAGATCAATATATACAGAGTCAAGCCGCCCGGCAAGGTTGTTACTCCAATAACCAGCGTCATTAATGGCAACATAATCACCGTCATGCGGTTCATGGTAGCTGTCATATCCTCATCCATCGCGGCAGAAGTTTGCCGCACCTCCTTTGGTGGTCTATTACCCACCATTTGCTTAGCCTGGAAGTATTGCGCAATCGCCGAAATCACCGCCAGTGGCACAGAAATCTTGCCCAGATCAATACCTAAGAACCAATGACCCATCTCACCTGGATTATAAACAAACGAGTACAAGTTAGCCGCATCAATCGTTCCTAACCCGTTTCGCAGCACTTGATACAGCGTGATGAAAATAATCAGCTGTGCAATCGTCGGCAAACACGAGGCAAACGGATTGACCTTGTTATTTTTGTAAACACTCATCAGCTCTTTGGCCTGCATTTCCTTGTCGTCCTTATACTTCGCTTTAATCTCCGCAATCTTCGGTTGAATCTCTTGCATGTCCTTCTGCGACTTCATGCTCTTATAGGTCAAAGGAAAAAGAATCCCTTTAATCAAAATTGTCATGATGATAATCGCCAACCCTAAACCACCACCAGGAATAAGATTGAACAATATGACCAGCAAGTTATACAACGGCTGATATAAAATGGTGAAAAATATATCGCCCATATTATTCAGCGGCCTCATTACCTTCTGCTACCGGAGCTTCCAGCACTGGCTCAATCGACGACTCGGCCGCCTCAACTTCCGCTGAAGTAATCTTAACTGCACCGTCTTCCTGAATGTTCAGTTTCCAACCAGTCAACTTTGCCGCCAATCGCACATTCTGACCGCCACGACCAATCGCCAGCGACAACTGATCCGCAGCGACTAAGGCTGTTGCTGAGCGTTCATCATCATGAATTGTAATCACGCTAATCTTGCTTGGTGCCAAGGCATGGCGAATAAACTCCTTCGGCTCTTCACTCCACTCAATCACATCTATCTTTTCACCAGAAATTTCCGAAATTATCGTCTGAATACGGCTTCCTCGCTGGCCAATACACGCACCAATCGGGTCAATCGCAGTATCAGTCGTCGTCACCGCTACCTTAGTTCGGGCACCAGCTTCGCGGGCAATCGCTTTCAATACCACAATTCCCTCGGCCACCTCAGGGATTTCAATCTCAAACAATCTCCTCACCAAGCCCTCATGTGTTCGCGAAAGCAAAATCTGTGGACCGCGTGGACCAACGGAAACTTCCCTCACATAAACTTTGATCCTATCTCCTGACTGATAGCGTTCGTTAGACATCTGATCCTCTGGTTTCAGAATACCAGCCGTACGACCAATATCCACCAACACAATGCGGCCTTCACGGCGTTGCACAGTACCAACCAGCACCTCACCTTCTTGACCCTTATACTCATTAAACACAATTTCTCGTTCTGCCTCTCGTAATTTTTGCGTAATCACCTGCTTGGCAGTCATCGCCGCCATTCGTCCAAACTCACCAGCTGTTGGTAATTCAGTGCGCAACACATCGCCCACTTTGGCCGACAATTTAAGAATCTTGGCCTGCGACTCCATTATATCCGTCTTCGGATTAAACTTAACCATGCCTTCCACCGCCACCTCTTCTTTCTCTGGCCGGTTATCGCCAATCGCATGAGCCGCTTCCCGTGCCGCCATCCGTTCTGCTTCCTTCTTCTCTAGTGCCTCGCGTTCTTCATCCGTAATATCTGGCACAACCGTCTTTACATCAAACACCCTGACCGCCGCTGTCTCTGGGTCAAACTCTGCCTCTAAATTATGATACCTATCACCAAAATCCTTTCTGTACGCAGCTGCGAGCGCTGCCTCAATCGTGGCTAAAACCGACTCATACTCCAAACCCTTCTCGTCACAAATCTGCCTTATTGCTTGTTCAATTACACTGGACATATATTGTTTTCTGACAATTGTTATTAAATTATTTCTCCCTATCTAAGGTACAAACTCGGCCATCAGCCGAGTTCATTACTTATACAATATCACACCTTGATCTTTTCCTGCAACTGGCTCTTATCTGACCTAACTTTTTTTATCTTTAGCTCCTCTTCAATCGCCAAAGCAACACCAACCTCCAACTCCAATAAATTATCACCAAAAACCACACCATTAAAAGCCGGAATTATAGTCTTATAACCTTTTACCGAGTCAGACAGAGAGAAGCTTACACCGCTCTCGTATTCGGCCGACCTATCAGTACTCTAGCACATAAACGCAGAAGGAGCCCACACCACGAGGTGCGGGCTCCAAACGGTACGGTCTCTGGCTCAGTGCCTAAGGGCTAAGGGACTAGAGGGCTACGGCTCACCACGCAGTGCTGAGTGCCTAAGCGCTCAACTTGCGAACCGCGAACCGGTAATCGGCATTGAAACCGCCGCCGCCGCCGGCGCAGCAGCCGTCGACGCACACCCGACCCTCAAACCAGTAGAGGTACACCGCCCCGAGGCGGCGAGCGCCGCCGCGATACCGCTCGAGGAAGACGGTGTAGCCCGTCTTCCACTCCTCAGGAAAGTGGGCAACATTCTCGGGCTTAGCTAACCACGCGGCACTGTGGGCACCCGCGAACTCGTACTTCGCGAGCTCACGCCAGATCTTGTCGAGTCGCGTCCAGCTCTTCAGCTGGCTCGGTGCCTGCACGCCCGTGATCTCGCGAACATCGATGATGCCCTTGAACACCTTGAACGCCTGGTTGTCACGCTTCTCGTAGGTCCAGCTGTCGAAGAACTTGGGCGGCTCACCAGCGCAGTCCACCATGAAATTGGTGGCTACAGCGGCGATCACCTTCGAGCTGGAAGGCATGATCTTGCCGCCAGCCTCGAGGAAGGACGCCATGAGGGCTTCGGCGGAAGTAACAACAGACGGAATGGAAACATTCATTTGAGACTCCTGTAGTGAAATGGCGCTGGAAAGGATTCCCAACGACCCATTAATATACCACAAAATAAGCCTTTAATTCTCAATAAACCCCTTTTATATGCGTAATCCGCGGTGGATCAATGTTAAACTCAATCGCCACTACATCAATGCGGTAGTCAGCAGACTCCAAGCCATGCCGTCGTAAGTAACCCATCGCAGTGTTACCAATCTTGCGCAACTTGCTGGGCGTCACCGCTTCCTCTGGATACCCAAACTCAGCCGTCTTCCTCGCCTTTACCTCAACAAAAACGACCTCTCGTCCGTCCATGGCAATAAGGTCGATCTCCCCCATCTTTGAGGAATACTGTCGTTCAATGATCTGCAGTCCTGCTCTCACCAAATAATCCGCCGCCAACCCTTCCGCCGAGTCGCCAAAAATCCGGCGCGCATCAACCATAACTAATTTCTTCGTGGTAGATATTTATTCACCTCCGCCTTTGACTGCTCATTCTTACGCTTAGCTGGCACATCTTTCTTAGCAAACTTTAGCAAGCGCACCACCGCCACAATCACGCCAATGAACAAAGCTAGGAACCAAAAACGAGAACCAAAGAACTGAATTTCCTCAAAGGTGAAGAAATAAATTACGAATCCCAGAATACCTGTCACGAAAGCAATGTTAGCTGCTCGCAAAGCAATAATTTTGTGATACTTATCTTCAAGCTTATTGTTCACCACCATCCGAGCAGCAGACGCTGCGATGACAAGAATGGCGAAAAAGATAAAAAACATTTTATCAAACGCAGGACTCATGGCAGTTGGCGTCAGGTCGAACCAGAAACTTGGGCTAAATACTGGACGCAGATCAAACATAGATAATTAGTTACAAGTGCGGCTATGGTACGAAGAGTGGACGATATCGTCAAGACGCATAAACTCTACCATAATGCCAAGCACTCGGTTTAAACTCCCCACACTTCAGGCAACCAACATGGTCAAATATTGCATCAACATGCGCTGGCGGCACACTCCTGGCCAGCTTAGCCATGGGATGCTTCGCTGCAGCTAGCCAATCAATCACCACTATCCTCCCTCTTGGTTTCATCAACCTCACTGTCTCTCGTGCCGCCACTTCGCGTTCCTTCATGGAACCAAGCGCATTTACAAGCAACGCCCAATCGAGTGAATGCTCAGCAATATTCACACCTTCATGTTTTTCAACATCCCCCCAAACTGGCACCAGTTGCGTTAAACCATGATGCGCTCTATGACCCTCCAAAGCAGCAATCACCTCCGGCAAAATGTCGACGCTATAAACACGGCCAAGAGAACCAACTAGACGACTAAGCGGCAAAGCGAAATGCCCAGTCCTCCCAGCCGCCAAGTCAGCAATATGAGACCCTGGCGCAATGTCCAAAGCCTCCAATATTCTTTTCACATCGAGTAAGGCAATACCAGCCATATTATCTACCAATACCAAATATTCCAGCAATTGCGCTCCCCACAAATGAATCAAACAAATTAGTAATCACCATCAAACCAATAACTATAATCAAAGTGCCGAGTAATTTATAAAATAATCTAGTCCCTCCCCCACCTAACCACTTTTCCGCCCATTCAACATAACCCATAATACTCATAAACCAGTCCGTCTTCCACACCAGCAAAAACCCCAAACACGAAATAAGAAAACCAATAATGATGCGTGTAATCATAAGTACCCACAGTATATCACAAAACAAAAATCCTTCAGGCTGCCCTGAAAGATGTTTGTGGTGCGCGGAAGAGGAGTCGAACCTCCACAGCCTTGCGGCTACCACCCCCTCAAAGTGGCGTGTCTACCATTTCACCACCCGCGCGTGGCTAATTTGCCGCAAAACTATAGCTTAGGAGAAGTCACTTGGCAAGTTCCGTAAAATACGGTAGCATTTCGTCGAGTGAATAGGGGACGCCTAGCTCAGCTGGTTAGAGCATCTCGTTTACACCGAGAGGGTCGAGGGTTCGAATCCCCCGGCGTCCACCATCGAACAAAGTTCGATACAGCACCCAGCGTTTCAACTGGGAATCAAAAAAATAAAGGGCTGTTAGCTCAGTTGGTAGAGCGCTTCCATGGCATGGAAGAGGTCAGCGGTTCGAGCCCGCTACGGTCCACCACAAGCATCCCTCCTCACAACGGAGGGATTTTTGTTTGTCAAAAAAGTCATTTTAGACTAAAGTGTAACAACTATGAACTATCAAAAAAAGAATCTCCTCAAGCGTGTTAGCTACTATATTCTAGCACTCGGCGTCATCGCACTCGTCATCTGGGGAATCATCGCTAGCGTCAAAAGCTCACAGCTCACAGTACCAGTACCTCTAGCAAGTGTGGTAACAGCTGACGACTGGCAAAAGGGCAACCCAGAAGCCGCCGTCACGCTAGTTGAATACAGCGACTTCCAATGCCCGGCCTGCGCCTCCTTCGCCCCACTCGTCACCCAGCTCACCAGCCAATACGGCGATCGCGTATTATTCGTGTACCGCCATTTCCCACTCCGCGAAAAGCATCAAAATACAGAAATTGCCGCAGAAGCAGCGGAAGCCGCCGGCCTCCAAAATAAATTCTGGGAAATGCACAATATTCTCTTTGCCACTCAAGACACCTGGGGAACTAGCACCGATGCTAAGTCCATCTTCCAAAGTTACGCCACCGCGCTTGGCCTCAACCTCGACCAATTCATCACCGACTCCAACTCCGACAACACCGCAGACCAAGTCGAGGCAGACTATCGCAGTGGTCTGGCCGCCAATATCGACGGCACTCCCACTTTCTTCCTGCAAGGCGTAAAAATCGCCAACCCAAATAGTTACGACGCCTTCGTCACTCTGATTGAACAAGCTCTAGCCAAAACTTCACAATCACCACTAATCACGCCGTAATTACCTATGTCATCTCGCCTCTCGCCGAACAAACCATGGCTACCATTTGTCTTCCTTGGCCTAGCCGCCATTGGTTTTAGCGACGCAACCTGGCTCACCGTCAAACATTTTACCCAAACCGTCGTTCCTTGTTCTTTGACTCACGGTTGTGAAATTGTCACCACCAGCACCTACTCAACTATCTTCGGTATCCCCGTTGCCCTCCTCGGTAGCATCTTTTATTTTATCCTCATCATCGGCACCTTCGCAGCCCTGGAAAGCGGCAACAAAAAACTCTTCAAATACATTACTCGCTTAACCATCGCCGGCTTCCTTGCCTCACTCTGGTTCGTTGCTGCACAAATCTTCATCATTCACGCCATCTGCCAGTGGTGTATGGGCTCCGCCGCCACCTCCACCCTCCTCTTCACTCTCAGCTTCTTCGTCGTCTCCGAAACTCTTACGCCGGATGAAGTTGAGCCAGCTCAACTGGCCAAGTAGTTAGTAGTTGGTAGTCGGTAGTTTAAAATTTTTATTGAGCCTGAGCCATGTAGGAGCGACGAGCTAGACATACTTCCTATCTTTGCCAGTCACAATCCTAATCTGCTTCGGCAATATTTTTATATCAAACTCAGTCCCCTGCAACTGCTCCCCATCCACCAGCAAAGACATCGTATCCGCAGACTTTAATTGCAAATGAGTAAACGGCAACTTCGTCAAAGCGTCGACAGTTTTAATCAACCAGCTTCGTCGTGGCGTTCGCATTACAAATTCTAATTTGCCATCAGTCGGGTCAGCCGCACCCAAATCGTCAGACTGCACTAGATTGCGAATTTCAATAGTACTCTTGCAAACAGGTGTAATTGAAAAACTGCCCTCGCAAGTGCAAACAGGAGCAACGCCAGTGGCCGTCACCATATGCAAAAACCGCATACCGTTGACGCTACCTAAATCCAACTCTTCCACTAATCTCGCCGACAACACATCACACGCCGCCACGCCCTGTGGAATACCTAAAATATCGGCAATGTTATTTCCAGGACCAAGCGGAATAATAGCTATAACAATGGCAGGGTCTGCTACCGCATCCATTACCTTGCGCAATGTTTGATCATTCCCCACTGCGACAACAGTTTTCGTGCCTCGTCGCACTTCATCTCTAATCAACTCTTCCGCATCACGAAACAAAGCTAAGCGCGCAATCTTACCGCTTATCCCCAAGTCGGTCAACCGTGTTTCGATAAGCGCCAGTTCTCGTTCGAAGCGTTGACCTTGGACTGATTCGTCGTACACGTAGAGATACACAAAAATTTACTCAACTTCCAGCTCTTCTTTTTTCTTTGATTTCAAGCCCGCTGTGCCGTCCATCGTAATGCGTCCATTAACCTGTGCTCCAGCTAAAACAGAAATTGTCTCAGCGGCCACATCGCCAATAATTTTTGATGTGGCCAACAATTCCAGCTTGCCAGCCACACTAAGATTACCGCGTATCTCACCTGCCACTATAGCATTCGCGGCTGTCACATCAGCGGCAATCTTTGACGCCTCTCCGACCTTCAAGTCTCCCGCTATTCTAATCACACCCTGAACATCGCCTTCAATGACGACATTCCCCTCGCTATTGAACTCCCCTTCTACTCGTACGCCATGAGCGATCACTGTCTCCTCACCATTGTGTTTAGCCATAGAAGATATTCCAAATGTCATAACACCTAAATATTATAGGACTTTTTAATTTGCGTCGAGTTTGGGTGCGGAGCAAGTCAAGCTTCTGAAGCTTAGTTCCTGCTAAGATGAAGAAGTTGACGCAGTGACAAGCCCAAAATCGGCCAAATTAAGAAGTCCTACATTACATCTCCTTCACTGTCTCAATCCCAAGCAACTCACAACCGTTCATCAAAGTCTGGCGAACCGCTGCTATTAGCGCCAAACGAGCTCCCCTTCGGTCATGATCAGCATCTTCCAATATTCTCACCTCATGATAATACTCGGCAAAAGTCCTGGCGAGTGCAAATGCTTCCTGGGCCACAATCGACACCTGGAATGTTGCGGCGGCCTTAGCAACGACACCTGGGAAGTCAGCCACGGACCGCAGCAGCATCAGCTCAAGTGGGTGCGTCAGCTGCTCACCAAGCAATAACGACGGCATATCGGCCTTAGTTTCAATACTGTAAATACGGGCAATGGTATAGAGAAGATACGGACCAGTAAAACCTTCAACAGACATCGCCTCGTCCATATCAAACACAATCGGCCTTTCGGCGTCATGTCGCAACATCATAAATTTAATCGCCGCCAGCGTCAGTGTCATGGCGTGCACCGTAATTTTCTTTTCTTTCCACGCCTCATGACGCTCCTTAGTGGTACTCACCAGTTTTTCAGTCATGGCGTCTCGTAAATCTTCCCAGCTTACAATATTACCCTTGCGTGAACTCATCGCTCCCTCTGGAAGCGTCACAAAATCATACCCAAGGTGCATGACCTCACGCGGGAAACCCATACGCTTCAAGGTGGCCGATAATTGCTTGAAGGCGAGCGTCTGGCGCGTATCAACCACAATAATTGAGCGATCAGCGTGATAGTCCGCCTCCTTACGATAAGCGAGCGCGATGTCCTTAGCGTTATAAAGCAATGTACCGTCAGTTTTTCGTAGCAAGTTGACGCTAAGATTTTCGTCTTCCAAGTCAACAATAACCGCCCCCTGACTCATTTTGGCAATACCGTCGGTCAGCAGTTTCTTCACCACAGCCTGCGTTTCGTCAATCAGTTCATGCTCCCAGTAAATATGCTCGAGCGTTATGCCGAACTCGTCATAAACCTGCTTCAGGCCATCAGCTGACCACTTTTGTGTCTGCTTCCACAGCGCAACCCATTCTCCTTTCATGTCTTCAAGTTCATGCTGAATACTTGAAACTTCGGCACGCTTTAGTTCATTCTCACCAATAGCGTTAACCGCTGCGCTATACACACTACCAAGAAAATTCAACCTCTTCTTGACTGGTGGTTCTTCATTCGGGTGCAAATATTTAAGGCCCCACAAACACCGTGCCACATTATTGCCAAGGTCATTAATGTACGCAATCGGCGTCGTGTCATAGCCAGCCGCCTTTAATACGCGCGTCACTGCCTCACCAAGCGCCAAATTCCGCAAATGACCTACATGTATCTCCTTATGCGTATTTAGGTTAGCAAACTCAACCAATACCTTTTTACCCTTGCCAGTCAAACTATTACCGTAACGCTTTTTCAGCTTTGCCGTATCAGCCAAAACCGATGAAGCAAAGTTTGGTTTGTTTAGATGAAAGTTAACATACGGCCCAGCCGAACTTATCTTACTAATCAAACTTGATGGCTCCAAATGTGCCGCCATCTCTGTTGCAATCTCAACCGGACTCCGCCCCTGCCCCTTTGCCAAAGCAAAACAACCAAACGCTAAATCACCCATCGTTGCATCTGGTGGCGTCGTCAACATATCAGTACTCACCGAGAACTTTTTCCCCAGCGTCTTCTTCAGGCTCACTATCGCCTCTTTTCTAGCTTTTTCTAATGTGTACATATTTATTAAGTCAACCGAACAAACTGCCGCTTACCTCGACGAAGCACGCCAGTTGCGCCAGGAATCATAACAGTAAACGCATCAGTCAACTTCACATCGTCAAGCGTAATTCCACCTTGCTCAACTAAGCGCCTAGCCTCACCCTTACTCTCCGCTAATTTAGTTGCCACCAGCACATCCGCCAATGTCAGCGCCTCCATCATCTTGAAATCGACCATCTCACTTGGCATCTCCTTCTTCTGAAATACATCAACAAAATGCTTCTCCGCCTTAACAGCTGCTCGCAGCCCATGAAATTGCTTTACCACCATCTTAGCCAATCTCATCTTAGCATTCCTCGGATTCTCACCACCAGTCAACGAAGCTCTCATCTCATCGACATCACTCATCGTCACATCGGTTACGAGCTCAAGATAAGATATAATCATGCCGTCATTCATCGCCATCAGCTTACCGTACATTTCCTCCGGCGCATCATCTATCGCAATAAACCCACCTTCACTCTTGCTCATCTTCTTCCCCTCGTCGTTAGTCAACAGTTTCAAAGCAATAACAAACTTTTCTTTATGCAACAAAGCCTTGACAAGCGTTCTGCCGGCCAACATATTAAACAACTGATCATTACCACCAATCTCAGCATCAACTACCATCGCTACAGAATCGTAGCCTTGCATCAATGGGTACAAAAACTCATGCAAGTAAATTGGCTTGCCCTCTGCAGTGCGTCGCTGAAACATGTCTCGTTCCATCATTTGCTGCATTGTAAAATTGCTTGCCAAATCAACCACTTCCCTCATGGTCAACTTCGCTAACCACTTATCATTCCTCATTAACAAAGCTGCATTCTCGCCTCGAAAACGCAAAAACTTCGTAGCCATCTTTTTCCAATTCACCGAGTTCTCTTTTACTTCTTCAGCCGTCAACTGCACACGCGCCGCAGCTTTATCCGTCGGGTCACCAATCATCGCCGTGAACGAACCAATCAGCATAATCACCTCATGGCCCAAGTCCTGAAACTGTCTTAGCTTTCTTAATTGAATTGCATGCCCAATATGCAAACTCTTGGCAGTCGGGTCAAAACCACAATACAACCGCAATCGCTGGCCACTCGCCAGTAACGCTGCAAAGCCCTCACGAGTAGGCAAAATATTTTCGACTCCCCGCGTCAACACCTCGTCAATTCTCTTTTCGTCAGTTATAACCATATATTTATTTCATGCTGGCTAATTGTTGCTCTAATTTCTGCGCTTTATCAATTGCCTCTGCCAACTTTGCCTTTTCACCAGCAATCACCTTCTCCGGCGCGCGGCTCACAAAGTCGGCATTATCAAGCTTAGTTGTCTGCATCTCCACATACTTCTTCGTGTTCTCAAGTTCAGTCTCAATCCTAGTCTTCTCCTTCGCCGTATCGACAAGTCCCTCCAGCGAAACATGAATCTCCACGCCTCCAACGACCGCACTCGCCACTTGCTCAGGCTTCTCACCTGTAGTTAAATAACGAACCCTTGCCAACGCCGCAATGATGTCATTATACAGGAGCAAGCTCTTATCTGACACCACCACATCTACCAGTTGTTTTGGCACAAGATTGTACTCCGCCCGAATATTTCGAATCGCCACAATAACATTTTGCAATACCTCAAACATCTCCTCATCTTTAGTCGACGCCGTCACCGCACGGCCTGCCACTCCGTTCGCAGAAGTTATGTGGCCTGCCATGTCGGTCGCGACCGACATGGGCCACTTCGCCACCATGATCATGCCATTGTTGAACCTGGCATAAATCTCTTCCGTCACAAATGGCATAAACGGATGCCACAAAATAAGCAACCGTTCCAAAATATAATTCAGCATCTCGTCCTTCCCTTTCTCCACCTTCGCAATCTCCAAATACCAATCCGCAAAATCCGTCCAAGTGAATTCCCGCAACAACTCCCCCGCCAATGACAGCTGATAGTTAGCGTGGTATTGCGTCACCTTTTCAATCACACTAGCAAACTTACCAAGTATCCACTTATCCGCTAGCGTTACGGCGACTGGCATCACCTCAACATGACGCAAACCAGCAGTCTGCATATCCACAAACCGCGAAATATTCCACAACTTATTTGTAAAATTACGGAACCCTGCAATCTTCTCTTCGCTGAGCCTCGTATCATTCCCTGGTGTCCCACCAATAATAAGTGACAAGCGCGTCGCGTCAGCACCATACCTGCCAATCATGTCGAGCGGATCAATAATGTTGCCGAGCGACTTACTCATCTTTCTCCCCTGCTCATCTCGTACCAAGCCATGCAAGTAAACAGTCTTGAATGGTACTTCGCCGAGCAGATAGGTAGACATCAAAATCATGCGCGCCACCCAAAAGAACAAAATATCATAGCCGGTCTCGAGCACTGTGGTTGGGTGATACATCATGTCTGGTGCCTCCTTATTTGGCCAACCCAAAGTAGAGAATGTCCACAAACCTGCGCTAAACCAAGTATCGAGTGTATCTGAATCCTGTTCCCATCCATCGCCATCAGGCACTTCTCCAACTATTTGCTCTTCACCTTTGTACCAAACTGGCACACGGTGACCAAACCACAACTGGCGGCTAATATTCCAATCCCGCAAATTATCAATCCAATGGAAGTAAGTTTTTTCAAACCTATCAGGCACAATCGTCACCCACTTACTTCGCACAGCATCTTGCATTAATTTCTTAAGCGTCACCATCTTACCCTCGCGAGCAAATTCTGTGTTCACACCCACGAACCATTGCCTTTTAATCTGTGGTTCAATAATGCCACCACCACGACTATTAAGTGCAATATTGTGCACATAATCCTCATCGATGTGATCAACCAAACCCTTGCTAGTCAATTTTTCGATAATACCTTTTCTTGCAACTTTAATTGGCTGTCCAGCAAACTCACCCGCCACCGGTAACAATTTTCCATTATCATCAATAATCTGCTCCTTATCCAAACCATGTCGTTCGGCGATACCAAAGTCGACAGCATCGTGCCACGGTGTAATCGTCATAACTCCAGTTCCGAACTCTGGATCAGCCGCTTCGTCCTTAACGACAGTCGCTGTGATCGGTCCGTTAATCCATTCGAGTTCGATTTTTTGACCATGCTCAAAAGCAAAATATCGTTCATCAGCTGGATGCATCACTACATACTTATCGCCGAACTTCGTTTCTGGACGAGCCGTTCCAATAACGAACGGACCATACTTCAAATAATAAAATGGCGCCTTACTTTCTTTTCGTTCCAGTTCATCATCGGAAACTGTTGTTTGCATCAACGGATCCCAGTTCACGATTCTATCACCACGATAAATCAACCCATCCTCAAACATCTGCTTGAACGCAACATTCACCGCCTTGTTCCGTTCAGCATCCAAGGTGTAGGCCTCACGGCTCCAATCGAGCGACGACCCCATCTTTTTACACTGATTCACAATCGTATCGTGACTATTCTGCGCGAACTCGTTCACGCGGCGCAAAAACTCTGGCCGCCCTAAATCATGACGAGTTTTAGCCTCAGCCTCAAAAATCATTTTCTCCACCTTACTCTGCGTAGCAATTGCTGCATGATCAGTTCCTGGAACCCATAACGCCTTCTTACCGCTCAACCTAGCAAACCGCACCATACTATCCTCAATCGCCAGCATAGTTGCGTGACCAATATGGAGCGTCCCCGTCACATTCGGTGGTGGCATCGCAATACTAAAAACTTCCTTACGGTCAGCAAAATCCGGCAAATTCTCAGGAGTAAAGTACCCGCTATCTAGCCATTTTTGGTAAATCGCGTCCTCCACCCCCTGTGGTTCGTAGGCTTTTGGAAACTCTGGTAAGACTTCAATCATAATGACCTAAGTGTAGACAAAAAGTGATAATATAGCAACAATTACAGGGCGAGGACGGTAGGTTCAAGGATTTATAGCACCACTTTGTGACCTTTTAAGGAGGAGGCGGTTTAGAGCCTGGTTCGGGGTTGAGTAGTTTAGCTTCTTTCTAGG
>JAGVNL010000031.1 GCA_020053275.1 bacterium | reverse complement strand
TAATGGAGCTTACACAAGACAAGGCTCGTCGCCCAGCTTCTGGCTGCCCGCGCCCTTACGGGACGGGGTTTTGAGCGGAAGTTAAATACGGTACCCCGAAGCCCGGCTTAAGCCGGGCTTCGGGGTGGGTTAGATTAAATGCGAACCTTTGGTTGAGGGGTGAGAATTTCCAGGCCGGCGTCGGTGATAGCTACGGTGACCTCGAAATGGGCGGAGTCGGAACCGTCCTTGGTTTTGATGGTCCAGCCGTCTTTGGCGGTTATGATATCGCTGTCGCCAGAGGTAAGCATTGGTTCGATGGCGAGCACCATGCCGGAGACGATCTTGACGGTTGGAAAACCCTTGGCGCGGTAGTTTGGGATGTGTGGTGGCTCGTGAACCTTGTGACCGACTCCGTGACCAACGAGAGCTGTGACAATGCCGTACTTGCCGTCCACAGCGTCCTCTATTGCAGCACCAATGTCGGCGATCGTGCCACCAAGCTTGATGGCGTCGAGGCCGGCATACATGGAGTCGCGAGTGAGGCGCAGGAGGGCCAAGCGCTCGCGGCTGACATTTCCAACTGGAACAGTAACGGCCATGTCTGTGCAGAGATCTTCTAGCCACAGGCCGATGTCGAGGCCGACGATGTCGCCTTCTTTGAGGGCGAGGTCGCGGTTACCGAGGCCGTGAACAACCTCGTCGTTGACGGACATACAGACGGTAGATGGGAACGGAACTTCGTTACCCGATTTGTAGCCCTTGAAGGACGGTTTGCCGCCACCTTTTTCAATAACTTCCGTCGCGATAGCATCGAGCGACCGAAGTGTTACGCCTGGTTTGACGGCGTCGACTGCAGCTTGTAGAGCTTTGGAGAGTAGCAATCCCCCACGGCGGAGAGAGTCGATTTCGGTGGAGGTTTTGGTTAGAGACATATTTAGTGACGAGAAAAACCTTTAGAAGTACCGAATGTAGCAATACACGACCTGACCCCAATCCTAAAATATCTTAGCAATGTCGGCAGAAACATCAGTGATTGAACGGGTGCCGTCAATGGTGTGGACAAGGCCAAGATTGGCAAAGTGGGCGATGATTGGCTTGGTGTCATGCTCGTAAATGTCGAGACGACGAGCCATTAATTCTGGAGTGTCGTCATTGCGCACTTCAACACCAGCACGGGAATGCATACGAGCAACGGAAACTTCACGCGGGACTTCAATAACAATGACCTCAGTCGGCGCGTCGAAAGTTAAGTAAACTCTGTACTGCTCTTCATTGCGAGGATAGCCGTCCAGAATGTAGCCGTTCACCATGTCGTCCTTGGCCAAACGGCGTTTGAGGACGATGGCAGCAACTTCGTCGGAAACAAGGTGGCCAGCGGCTTGAATAGCGGCAATGGAGTCACCGAACTCCCCACCCTCAGCCGCAGCATCACGCAACAAGGCACCCATGGAAAGCTCTGGAATGCCGAGCTTGGCCGATAATATTTTAGCTTGTGTGCCTTTGCCGCAACCTTGGGGACCTAGAATCAATATCTTGTACATAGACTATGCGGCCAACTCTTTTTGCTGGTCGTCGTACATGGCCTCAATTTTGCTAATAACACGGTTGGCAGCACCACCAGAAAGCAAATTACGACTAAGGTCATGCATAGCTTCTTCGAAGTAGCCGATGTCGACCTTGCCACCAGAGCGCCTGTCTTTTAGAACAATAGTCAAGGCGTATTCAGCTAAGCCACGCTCATCGCCTGAGCCGAAGCTCGAACTACGGACAATTGAAGTAAGATCTCTGGTGTCAATCTTTACTAGCTTGGCCATAGAGCAAGGTTATTAATTAAACATCGTAGGAACGCATGGTCAACTGTGATTCCATTTGCTTGATAATGTCGATGACAACTGACACGACAATGATAACACTTGAGCCGCCAATTATGAAGTTGGCGTTGTTGGTTATGCCTTGTACTAGAATTGGAAGAACGGCGATGATACCGAGGAATGAGGCGCCGGTTAAGAGCAAGCGATTGGAAACCCAGGCGAAATACCTAGCAGTTGGCGCACCCGGACGAATGCCAGGGACGAAACCACCTTGCTTTTGGAGGTTCTCGGCGATGTCGGTTGGTTTGAAGACGATTGAGGCGTAGAAGTAGGTGAAGGCGACAACAAGCACGAAGTAGAAGATGCCGTAGAATGTTTGATTGGCGAAGAGTTGAATAACGAAGGTTGCCGCATTGCTGATAATTTGCGTTCTGGCGTCGACGAAGAATTGGGCAATGAGTGGTGGGAGAACGACGATTGAGAGGGCAAAGATGATAGGGATCATGCCCACCATGTTGACGCGAAGTGGCAAATTTGATTGAACCTTGGTTGAGCCGATGCGGGCACCACGAGCATATTGCACCGGCACATTGCGCTGACCTTCGGAGATGATGATGACACCGATCAAGGTGATAACGGCGAGGGCGATGAAGATGAGAACATTCAGGAGTTGGCTCGAGTTATAGGTGGCAACTGATTGGCCAATGAATGATGGCAGGCCAGCAATGATACCGGCGAAAATCATGAGGGACACACCGTTGCCGATTTTGCGCTCGCTGATCAGTTCGCCTAACCACATGAGGAAGATAGTACCAGCGACCATGGAAACTAAGGCGACGACCCACTCGAAACCTGATAACTGAATGTTGACGCCGAATGATGAGCCTTGTTGACCGATAAGTTTAAGCAAGGCAAAGCCCTGTAGCAAGGCTAAAGGAACCGTGGCGACACGCGTCCAACGATTAATTTTTTGACGGCCCTGCTCTTCTTTTTGCAACTCTTCCATGCTCGGGAAGATCATGCCGAGGAGCTGGAAGACGATGCTTGAGGTAATGTAAGGCGAAACACCAAGAGCAACTATTGAGAAACTTTTAAGTGTGCCACCTGAAAAAACATTCAATAGACCCAGGAACTGGTTGCCGTTCAACAAAGCGCTGAGGCCAGCGGTGTCGATACCTGGAACTGGAATATGGGCGGCAATACGGAACAAGGTCACCGCGAACAGCACGAAGAGCACACTCTGACGAATCTCTTTAGTTCGCCAGATACGGAGCAATGTTTCCATATAAATATGATGGACAAGGTTATTCAACTTTTCCGCCAGCAGCCACGATTTTAGCCACGGCTGAGGCTGACACTAGGCAACCCTTAACAGTAACGGCGACAGCGATTTCACCTTGACCAAGTACCTTGATTGGGACTTTGGTGGTGGTGATGAGACTCTTGTTAAGTAATGTTTTTGGAGTAACTAATTCGCCAGTGATGTACATGCGGCCGATGTCGGTAAGATTGACGACGGCTGACTTAGGAGCGAAGGAGCGGAAACCACGCAACTTTGGCGTCGACAAGATAAGCTTACGCATACCGAGGCGCTTCAAGTTACCAACACCGGAACGGGAGGTTTGACCCTTTTGACCGCGACCAGCAGTGGTGCCCTTGCGACCCAAACCGCGACCATTGCGTTGGGTGTTCTTACGGGCGCCGAAAGCGGCCTGGATTGTATTGAGAGAAATAGCCATATCCGTTATTTAATCTCGGCTGTTACAGCGTCCTCCACTTTTGGTGCCTTGGTTGCAAATGGACGAAGAGCCTTAAGGGCAATCATGACGGCCTTGGCGTTGTTTATTTTATTGCTTGATCCCATGACCTTAGAAACGGCATTAGGAACACCAGCAAGTTCTAGGATAACACGGATCGGACCACCGCACTTAAGACCGGTACCTTGAGGAGCTGGCATCAAGAGGACACGAGCAGCAGAGAATTTGCGGTCTACAATGTGAGGAATGGTTTCGTTGTGAAGTGGGATAGTAACCATGTCCTTTTTTGCCTTACGGAAGGCCTTTTCTACTGACATGGCGACATCGGCTCCCTTGGCTACGCCCATACCAACGCGACCACGACGATCACCGATGATGAGACAAGCTCGGAAACGCATGCGCTTACCACCTTTAGTGACACGGGTCACGCGGGCAAGCTCTAAGATTTTTTGCTCAAACTCACGGGGTTCGCGTTCTCCGCGACCTCCGCCTGAACGACCACCGCCGGCGCCTGGACCACGACCACCTCCCTGTCCGGCTGCACCTGCTGGGCCACGACCACCAGTGCGAGTTGCGCGCTGTGGACCACGGGACCCAGTAGCAGACGCTGAAGGCGTCGCTACGGGCTTTGCTGGAACTACTGGCCTGGCAGTAGACGCTGAAGGCGTCACTACTGGCTCTGCTGTTTTGATTGGTTCAGTCATAATTAGAATTCAAGGCCAGCTGCGCGCGCCGCTTCGGCTACCGCTTTAACACGACCATGGTAAAGGTATTGTCCGCGATCAAAGACGACTTTGGTGACACCGGCGGCTTTGGCTTTGGTGGCAACTTCAGTACCGACTACGGCGGCTGACTCAAGTGGTTTCTTGTCACCTTTGTCTTTCAAATCAGAAGCGGCGGCTAGCGTCTTGCCAGTCTCGTCGTTAATAACTTGAGCGTACATGTGAGCGCCGGAACGGAAAACTGTCAAACGAGGTCGTTCGGCAGAGCCGCTAATCTTGGCGCGAGTGCGGATGGCACGGCGCTTAGCAGCTGCTCGCTTTTTCATGATTGGTTTTAACATATAAGCGGATTATTCCGAAGTCTTAGACGCCTTACCAGCCTTACGACGGATAATTTCGTCGGTGTAACGGAAACCCTTACCCTTATATGGCTCTGGCTTTTTCAGGGAGCGGATTTCTGCAGCACATTGACCTAACACGGCACAGTTGGCAGAGGTTAGTGTCAAAATGTTCTGCTCGATCTTGCCGGCAACTTCTGGTGGCAAGGTGTAGCGAACTTCATGGGAGAAGCCGAGAGACATGACCAATGTTTGGCCCTGTAGGTTCATTTTGAAACCAACGCCATTTAATTCAAGAGCTTTCTTGAAACCGGTGGTAATACCCTCAACCATCTGCGCTAAAAGTGCGCGCATAGTTCCCCACATGGCACGGTCCTCGCGTTCGCCGTCCAACACGGTAACCTCGAGATAAGCGCGACCTTCGTCGTCCTTAAGCTCTGCAACCGAAGTATGAGGATGGAGGCTGAGTGATAGCTCGCCTTTTGGTCCTTTAACCGCAACAGTAGTGACATCCATCGTTTGGACGATAGTTGCCGTTACACCTGCCGGTAAGAACACTGGTTTTTTTCCGATGCGCGACATATTAGTAGATTTCGCAAATCAACTCACCGCCCAAATGACGCTTGCGCGCTTCGGCTCCGGTCATAAGACCGTTTGGTGTGGAGACAATGGAAAAGCCCATGCCCGAGCGTACGCGATGCAAATCCGTTGACTTCACATATACTCGCTGACCAGGCTTGCTGATGCGGGTAATGGCGCTAATCATTGGAGAGTTGCCTTCGTCGTACTTCAAGGTAAGACTCATCATTGGTTTATTACCGTCTTCGAACGCTTCTACATTCGACACATAACCTTGGCCCTGAATGATTTTCGCAATGGCGAATTTCATGATAGAGCGAGGCATGGCCACAACCGCCGCATGGCTCATGCCAGCGTTACGGATGCGGGTAAGCATGTCAGATACTGGATCGGTCATCATATTACCAGCTAGCTTTACGAATGCCTGGAATTTCGCCAACATTGGCTAGTTCACGGAAGCAGATACGGCACAAGCCGAAGTCGCGGAGGAAGAAACGGTTACGGCCACAGCGCCAGCAACGGTTTACTTTGCGCGTCATGAATTTTGGTGTCTTTTTGGATTTCGCAATTTGGTTTTCTGTTGCCATATTACTTTTTTTCGGTCGGGGCGAACGGGAACCCGAGACCCCTGAAGAGTGCAAGACCTTCAGCGTGATTCTTGGCGGTGGTCGTGATCGTTACCTGCAAGCCGTGTAGTGACTCGACTTCGTCAGGCCTGATTTCAGGGAACGGCGTATGTTCAGTGAAACCGTAGTTGAAATTGCCTTGCTTGTCCACGGACGACTCTGGAATACCGCGGAAGTCACGGATACGAGCGAAGACGACATTGGCCAGCTTGTCTAGGAAGTGCCACATATGTGGACCACGAATGGTTACCATGGCACCAACCACCTGACCTTCACGAAGCTTGAAACCGGCAACTGACTTTCGAGCTTTTGTCATTACTGGCTGTTGGCCGGTAATGCGTTTCAGGCTGTCAGCAACTATGTCGGCAAACTTTGAATCCTTACCCTTACCGAGACCAGCGTTCAAAGTCACTTTAACGATGTGCGGAGTCTCATGAAGGTTGGTGCGGCTGAACTGTTCGCGTAAGCTGGCGGACAGGGCGCTAAATTTTTCTTTAAGCATTTGCATACTAGCCGATTTCTTCAGTGCTCTTTTTGGAATGGAGCACGCGAATCTTGCGACCCTCTTTGACGATGTAACCGACGCGACCTGGACCATTCTTGCCGACTATTTGAACATTGGAGGCGTTCATTGGTGCCGAGAAGGTAATGCGCTGACCGGCTTGTGTACCACGAGGCTTCAAGTGCTTAATCCGTTGATTAAGGCCCTCGACCACGACTTGGTTTTTATCAGGAAAGACTTGTGTGATCTTGCCTTCTTTACTCTTGTCCTTGCCAACCATGACACGGACGATATCCCCAGTTTTTATTTTCATATGTGGGAATTAGAGCACCTCTGGCGCTAAGGAAATAATCTTACTGAAACCGAGAGCGCGTAACTCGCGAGCTACTGGGCCAAAGATGCGAGTACCTTTAGGCTCTTTGTTTTCGCGGTTAATGACGACGGCGGCGTTTTCGTCGAACATGATATAGGAACCATCCTTACGACGAACTTCCTTTTTAGTGCGGACAATTACCGCATGAACCACATCACTCTTTTTTACTGCCATGTGAGGTGAGGCCACTTTGACCGCACAAGTCACAACGTCGCCCAAACGAGCGTAACGCTTTTTGTAGCCACCAAGGACGCGAATAACTTGAAGCCTTTTGGCTCCCGAGTTATCGGCGACGTGGATCATGGATCGATGTTGCAACATATAGCGGTTTGACTAGGCGACGACCGTGACCACACGGAAACGCTTCTTGGCAGAACGAGGACGGGTTTCTTCGATGACGACTGCGCTACCAACCTTCACCTCGGGATTCTCATTATGAGCGAGGTAAGTTTTGCTAACAGTGTATCGTTTTTGGTACTTAGTGTTGAGAACTGTGCGATCAACTTTGACCGTAACTGTTTTCATCATCTTAGCGGCCACGACGACGCCAGTTAAGCGACGACGACCGGTTGCTGGAATTATTTTGGCAGTCGTCATACTAAACTTTTAATGGGGCTTTAAGCGCGTTGAGCGTCGTCATTAGATGAGCGATACTCTTTTTTGCGAGAGTGATTTCACGAACATTTTTGAGTTGACCGATGGAATGTTTGAAGACCAGCTCGTGCAAGAGTCCGCGAGTTTCCGCGAGGAGGCCTTGCAATTCTGCTGCGTCTTTGCCTTTATAATCTAGGTATGCCATACATTACATTCGAGTAACAACTTTTGTCTTAACTGGTAGTTTGTGCATGGCCAAGCGGAAGGCCTCGGCAGCAGTCGCTTCGTCGATACCGTCCATTTCGAACATGACTGTTCCGGCACGGACTGGGGTCATGTAGTAATCAACGGCACCTTTTCCTTTACCCATCGGAGTTTCCGAACCGTGGTTCGTAACTGGATGGTCGGGGAAAATGCGGATCCAGATTTTACCACCTCGTTTGACGGCACGCGTCATGGCACGGCGAGCAGCTTCGATCTGACGAGCAGTTACCCAACCTTCGGTAATGGCTTTGAGACCAAATGAGCCAAAGGCGACGCTAGTCTTTTGAGTAGCCAGGCGATCACCCTGGGTGTGACGCTTTTGCCACTTGCGATATTTCATCTTTTTAGGAAGCAACATACAAATGGATTAAGCGCGACGCGCACCGGTACGACCACCCCTAGCAGGTGGACGACCAGATGATGGACTAGGTAAACGAGGAGCAGCGGTTTCTGATTTGACGACGCCGTCAAAAACTTCACCGCGGTAGATCCAAACCTTGATACCAATCACACCTTGAAGTGTGGTGGCGCGAATGCGAGCAAACTCGATGTCGGCACGAAGGTTGTGAAGTGGAATGGAACCTTGGGAAAGAGTTTCAACGCGAGCGATTTCGGCACCGTTCAAGCGGCCAGAGAGAGTTAGCTTAACTCCTTTTGCACCAGCTTTCATGACGCGTTCAATAGCCATTTTCATGGAACGACGGAAGGCCATGCGGCTCTCGAGCTCACGGGCGATTTGCTCACCAACGACGACACCAGAAAGAGCAGGCCTTGCGATCTCATGAACATTGAGGTTCATTGTGACACGGCGGCCACGGTAGAACTCGGTCATGAGTTTCTTCTTTAGCTCGTCAATCCCGGCACCAGCACGACCGATGACGAAACCAGGCTTAGCGGCGTAGATGTTGATGGTCAAATTCTTTGGCGTACGGTCGATTTCGATATGGTCGACACCGGCGTCGCGCAAAGACTTGCGGAGATAGTCGCGAATACGGACATCTTCCGACAAAGAGGTTACGAATTGCTTGCCCTTAGCAAACCATTTGGATTCCCAGCCGTAGATTGTCCAGAGGCGAAAGGCTCGTGGATGTACTTTATTTCCCATAGGTTAGGCTTTAGGCGCAACCACGATGGTGATATGCGACATACGATGACGAATTGGAGTAGCGCGACCGTGAGCTTTTGGCGTGAAGCGGAAGAAGGAAGGTCCTTCGTCGACCCAGGCTTTGCTGACCACGAGGTTGGTTGGATCAAGCTTCAGATTCTCTGTAGCGTTAGCCACTGCAGAATTGAGAACTTTTAGGATTGGTGTGGATGATTGTTTTTTGGAGAAAGTTAACTGCGCGCGGGCAGCAGCCACATTCATACCGCGAACGAGCGCCACAAGCAACCGCGTTTTACGCGGGGCTATGCGGACAAATCGTGCTTTTGCAAAGGCTTCCATAAGACGGTATTAACGGGTGAGCTTTTTGGCGGCAGGAGCAGGCGCTCCCTTCGCGGCCGGCGCGACAGCTGCAGCAGCGGCCTTACCAGCGTGACGAACGAACTTACGAGTTGGTGAGAATTCACCAAGCTTGTGTCCGACCATGTTCTCGACTACACGGACTGGAATGAAATCCTTACCGTTGTGCACCGCGATAGTGAAGCCAACCATTTCTGGGGTGATTGACGAAGCGCGAGCCCAGGTCTTGATGATAGTCTTATCGCCTTGGCGAAGCTTGCCAACTTTGATGGCCAGCTTGGCGTCGACATAAGGACCTTTTTTGATGCTACGAGACATAGATTAAACGCCACTCTTCTTAGCGCCACGGCGGCGTACGATGAACTTGTCAGTGCTGCTACGACGACGAGACTTAACGCCGTGTGCTGGCTTACCCTGAGGTGTTTTCGCGTGCTTAAGACCAATTGAGTTACGAGCTTCACCGCCACCGTGTGGGTGATCTACTGGGTTCATGGCCTTACCACGAACGGTTGGGCGAATGGAACGGTGACGAGTACGACCAGCTTTTCCCCAACGGACTAAGCGCCAGTCTGGGTTACTGACAGTACCAATGCTAGCCATACAAGTCTTTGGTACCATGCGCATTTCACCACTTGGCAATTTGAGCGTAGCCATTTCTCCTTCAATAGCGAGGAGCATGGCGCTGGTACCAGCACCGCGCACCATTTGGGCGCCACGACCTGGCTGCAACTCGACATTGTAAATGGTCATGCCGACTGGAATGTTCTCCAGTGGGAAACGGTTACCGACGCTTGGTTCGCCCTTCCCTTTTGAGCTGACGAAGACGGCGCCGACCGTAATACCTTCAGGAGCCAGTACATAGCGCTTTTCGCCGTCCTTGTAAGCGACTAGGGCGATACGGGCACCGCGGTTTGGGTCGTACTCAATAGTTTGCACGGTGCAGGGAATATCGTATTTTTCCTGCTTCCAGTCGATTGTGCGGATGTGGCGCTTGGCACCACCTCCACGGTGACGAACACTGATCTGACCACTGCTACCGCGACCAGCTGCCTCTTTTTTAGAGATAAGCAACTTTTTGTACGGGTTATTGGTGGTTAGGTCCTTGAACGATTGAACAGAAGATACCCGACGGCCAGCTGATGTTGGTTTATAAATCTTGATTGCCATACAGGAGGGTTAGACCGCTTCGAAAACATCGATGTGACTGCCGAGTGGCAAGGTCACAAGCGCTTTCTTGAGGTGATTTGTGCGACCAGTGAAGCGACCGAAGCGACGAGCAGTACCACGAACATTCATAATGTTGACCTTGACTGGCGTGACGCTGTAAAGCTCGCGGATAGCTTGCTTGACGGCGATACGGTTGGCGTCAACGGCGACATAGAAGGCGTAGACATTGCGAGCAGCCAGGGCGGCCGACTTTTCGCTGGCAACTGGACCAACAATGGTGCGGGCAGCCATGACAGACAACGAACGAGCAGCCCGAGTGGCTTTGGCTGGAGCAACGGTTTCCACGGCTTTAGCTGCCTTGATCGACTTTTTGATCGGCTTAGCGGCGGCCTCTGGGGCGTTGTCCTTTTTTGATGTTTTCTTAAAAATTGGCATATTACGAGGCAAAGGTTTCCGTCATCGCGGCCAAACCGGCAGCTGATGCAATCAGGAAACGATATTTGGCGATGTCGCGTACATTGAGGCTACCGGCACGGATGATAGCCGTGTTTTCGATATTCTTAGCGGCACGAGCCATCATTTCTTCACCTGGAGCCAAGACGAGCAAAGCTGACATGTTAGCACCTGGCAAGGCCTGGCGCATAGCGGCAACTAGCTTGGTTTTGGCGGCTGGGAGAGTGAAGTCCTTAACGGCGACGAGTGCGTTGTCCTGCACTTTGTCCGTTAGAACCATGCACATGGCCAAGCGCTTAGTACCTTTGTTGATCTTGAGAGCGTAGACACGATCCTTGATTGGACCAAAGGTTACACCACCACCAGACCAGATTGGTGAACGGGAGGAGCCGTGACGAGCACGACCGGTGCCCTTCTGACGCCAGGGCTTTTTACCACCACCGCGAACTTCGCTGCGATCTTTAGTGTGGGCAAGTACTTGGCGGCTGTTAGCGTCCTGAGCGACAATCACTGAGTGAATGACGCTCTTTTTTGGTTTGACGGCAAAGAGTGCGTCGGACAGGGTGAGCTGACCGGCTGAACTACCGTCGATATTGTAGAGGGTTACTTCTGCCATACATTTCCTTCAGTGGCGAATATCGTGATAGCACTGTTGCGTGCTCCAGGAATGGCACCTTTGATAGCGATAATGTTCTTCTCTGTGTCAACTGACATTACTTCGAGGTTCTTGACCGTGACCCGATTGCCACCCATGCGGCCGGCCATGCGCATTCCTTTGAACACGCGCTGGATGCCACCGGCTCCAATGGAACCAGACTTACGCAATTGGTCTTTGTGACCGTGCGTGGCAGGGTGACCGCGGAAGCCGTGACGCTTGACGACACCTTGGAAACCACGACCCTTGGCCGTACCCACGATGTTGATAGTGTCGCCGAGGGCGAACACGCTGGCGTCTAGTTTAGCTCCACGCTCGACTGATTCGCCTTCTGCTAGTGCAAACTCTTGCGTTTCGCGGAAGTTGCCAAGATCTCCGAACTGTCCTTGTTGTGCCTTGTTGAGAAGATGACGAGTGCCGAACCCGAGGACCATCGTTGTTTTGCCGTTTGGCGAAACGCGGGTGGCGACCACGGTGCAAGGACCAGCCTCGACCAGGGTGACGGGGATAACATTGCCGTTAGCCGCGAACACCTGTGACATGGCGATTTTTTTACCGAGAAGTACCTTCATAAAGTGAGTCAACCGTTGGAGCATATAAGCCTGATAACGAAAAAGCGTGAAGTTATGCAAATGCACAGCTTCCGCCTTCAGCAAAATCCTACTCTAAATGCTGTCGGTCTTTGATTAATATCTGTTGTAAAACTTCTAGAACACTCTCGCAAAGCTGCGGTAAGGTTTTCTCACTGTGAGATCTTTCTTTCCGGTTCGCTATTGAGTGGGATGTCCGAGCCTCCGTTCTGTTGACGAAATAATCGTGAACGGAACGGAGGCTCGGACGGGTAACTTTACATTTTAATTTCGATGTCGACGCCGGCTGGCAGGTTGAGCGACATGAGGGCGTCGATGGTGCGTTCTGTTGGACTGACGATGTCGATGATGCGTTTGTGAATGCGCATCTCGTACTGATCGCGCGAAGTTTTGTCGATGAAGGTGGAACGGTTTACTGTGTAACGACGACGCTCGGTTGGCAATGGCACCGGCCCGATGACCGTGGCACCAGAACGGATGGCCGTTTTGATGATGGTGTCCGTCGCGGTGTCGATGATCTTGTGATCATAGGCCTTGATACGGATACGAATGCGTTGCTTAGGAGCTTCACCTTCGGTAGTTGTTTTTTTCGCGTCGGTCATAATGAGCAAAGAAAGAACAAGGTGACTAATTACTCAATTATTTTGACGACGACACCAGCACCAACGGTGCGGCCACCTTCACGGATGGCGAAACGCATCTTGTCTTCCAAAGCGACTGGGTTGATGAGGGTAACGGTACAGGTAACGGTGTCACCTGGCATGACCATTTCGGTACCTTCTGGAAGGGTGATTTCACCAGTAACATCGGTTGTACGGATGTAGAACTGTGGCTTGTAACCCTTGAAGAATGGCTTGTGACGGCCACCTTCTTCCTTAGTCAAGGCGATTATTTCGGCCTCAAACTTGGTATGTGGCTTGACGCTACCTGGCTTGGCCAGAACCTGACCGCGCTGGACATCTTCCTTCTTAATACCGCGGATAAGTACACCAGCGTTGTCGCCAGCCATACCGGAGTCCAAGGACTTGTTGAACATTTCGATACCAGTAACGGTGGTCTTGGCGGTGTCCGTAATACCGACAATTTCTACTTCTTCACCAACCTTGATTTGACCGCGCTCGATACGACCAGTAACCACGGTGCCACGACCTTCAATGGAGAAGACATCTTCGATAGGCATGAGGAATGGCTTGTCGAGGTCGCGGGTTGGTTCTGGAACATAAGCGTCCAAAGCGTCCAAAAGATCGCGGATTGGCTTGCTGGCAGCTTCGTCAGCTGGAGCAGCCAAGGCCTTGGAGGAAGAACCGCGGATAACTGGAACGGTGTCACCTGGGAAATCGTACTTTTTCAAAAGGTCGCGAACTTCCTGTTCGACGAGGTCAATAAGTTCTGGGTCGTCGACCATGTCTACCTTGTTCAAGTAAACAACGATGGTTGGCACACCAACCTGCTTGGCCAAAAGAATGTGCTCGCGGGTTTGTGGCATTGGACCGTCGGCAGCAGAAACAACGAGAATGGCGGCGTCCATCTGGGCAGCACCAGTGATCATGTTCTTGACATAGTCGGCGTGGCCTGGGCAGTCCACATGGGCGTAGTGACGCTTGGCGGTTTCGTATTCACAGTGGGCGGTGGAAATGGTGATACCACGAGCCTTGGATTCAGGTGATTTATCAAGGCCGTCCATGCCTTTTGTGGAGGCAGAATTACCCATGGCAGCTGCCACCGCAAGGATGGCCGCCGTGGTGGTGGTCTTTCCGTGGTCGACGTGACCAATGGTACCAACGTTAACATGCGGTTTTGCTCGGGAGAACTGTTCTGCCATAGGAAGTGGGCGGTCAGGAGACCTTAAATGTGAGGGAATAAAGGATTTCTTGTAAAGTGCGTGGCAGGAGTATAGCAAAAGCCCATAAATTACGCAAGGGCTTTGCTGTGTTCAGACTGACCTCTAAAGTGGTTCGAGGTAGAACTGCTCTTCCCCACCCTGGTTTTGGGCTTGCGAGGGCGGCTGACGAGGTGGTTCTGGCGGCCTGATTGACGCTGGGATAGGACGAGGCTCTATAACTTCTAGGATGGGTTCTTCGGCTGGCGCGGCCAAAAAGGCTGGGTCAATCTCGATTTCGCCGATTTCCTCTTCTTCTGACTCAAATTCTGGTTCGAAGGGCTGTTCGGCCTGCTGATGGTCGTGCCCAGTATGATTGTGCTCAGCCTCGAGTTCCGCGATTTCCCCGTCGTCCGGCCCCAAAAAGCCGTCAACCAGGGACTCATACTGCTCAAACGGCAGAATGACGAGCGGTTCCCCGCCATGCTCGTCTGTAATAATCAGTCTATCCCCCGTACGCCTAGCGAACCGCAAGAGCTTCTGGAATTGATCATTAGCCATATGCCGCCAGCTTAGTACAAAGGGCCAGAATGTCAAAACTTAGTCTTTAATAGCTGTAGGCGCAGAAATTAAACTTTAGAGATGATTTCTAACACCCTCCGCGATTTGGAGGATGTGAGCTTGGGGGACGAGGTATGTGGGGTAGTTCAGGCCGTCGACAAAAGTGACTTTTTGCTTGGCGAGGTGTTCTGTTTCGGCGTCGATGAGGAGCTTAAGGCCAAAGAGGTTGATATTAGCTTTGACCTCTACGATATGCGACCATGAACCTACAAACTCCCAGTCACGAATGGCTTGGCGTTGCGCATTGGTGAGAAGCCATAGCGAGCCGGTGACGCAACTACTCGGCTGTTTAACGAGACCGTAAGAGACGAAGTTGTCACCCCACGCTCGACGGAGAATGCGTTGAACTTTGTGTGGGATGTCGCCGAGCTGTTGAACGCATAAGTGCCAGCCGTCAAGACAGGCTGGTAAGTGGAAGGCGGAACGACCAGTAATAGCCTTGATCATCGCGGCGTCGCGGTTAGCGCCAAAGCCGAAGTAGAGCTTCATACTGGAGTATTATACACTACTACCTGTGCATGATGCATCCAATTCCTAAACTCATGACTAATGGTGTGGATAACAAAACTGAGGCGTGAGGCCTCGGTTTTTGCTTATAAGTATTTATCTGACAAATCCGCTAATTTTTCTCCTCTGTTTTCCTCAACTGTCCTGAATGCAATGGATTCAACTTCTATTTTCTTAATGCTTATGGAATTGTCATCAAGACCGTGAGCTCTAAGCAGTTCCGCCCTCCGCCGTTGGACAGACCGACTATCAAGCCCCTGTTGAACGAGTTCATCTTGTGTAAGTTTCCTAGCTTCTGCCTTGAGAGCATCTGCTCGCTTGGCAAAAGCCTTAAGTTGTTCTGCTTCTTTGCCAAGCGCAATCATTCTTGGGTCTTGATCTACGATGTTTTTTAATTCCTCTCTAAAGCCCCAAGCCTGCTTTAGTTCTAGTGAGTCTTCAGCTCTGCTATCATCAAGTTTTTGTGCGGTTCGTTCGCCATACATTCGTTCCACTGCCTTATAAGCGGATTCCTTAGATGATTCAGGTAATTCAAATCGTTCTTGTCTATTATTTTTATTTTTTAGTAAAGCATCTCCATATTGAGTAACTATTTGATCGGCAATGGCTACAGTTACTTCTGCTGGAACTTCTTTTGTTTTCCTAAACTCCTTATGACTTTCATCACCATTTTCCCAATCATTAATAGTATCAGCAATTGCCTCACGCCTCTCCCCCTCTTTAACTTTTTCCTGGTAGAGCGGGTGTTGCTCAAGACTATTCGCTAAGGCTAATAGGTCAGCTGGCTGCCAGTCCTTATAAGACTGGTCGTCATACTTTCCTACACCCTCTTTCGCCATTGTTTTCAGCTTTCCAACAGCTTCTTTCGTGTAATAAATATGTTCCTCATTAGACTTAGTGAGTAACTCAGCTGCTTTTTGCTGAAAATTATCAGGGCGGCCTTCAGCGTCTGGTAGAATAGCTAAAACTTCGTTAGGGATATTACCGTCTGGATAATCCCACTTGTTTTCACTAATTTGATCTGGATCGCGGCTGGGCTGTGCTTCTTTTCTCTCACTCATACAATAAGACTAATAATAACTATTGTAATTTTCCCACATAATCCCCCCCCCTCCGCAAATGAGGGTGTGGATAAGGTTAGGTTGTGATACACTCAATTTAGGTAAATATAGTTCTATGGTTAAACGCTACATTGGGTTAGTATTGGGGTTAGTTTTAGTTATTGTGGTGACGGCGGCGGTGATTGCTGCCAAACCAGCTGGTGTGACGCCTGACGGGAAGTCGTCGGACAGGCCAGATTTGCGACCAGCAACACCAGCGACGAGTGTTATTTATGAGAATGACAAGATGAAGATGGTGATTCCTGAAGGATGGCTGGCGACGGAGGCGGTGAAGCCGGTGTATGAGGGGACATCGACTGTACCGACTTATGTAGCAAATCCAGCGGCGGTGAACATTACGAATGGGTTATGGATTTTGTATGTTAATGTGGACGCTAGCCAAGCAAGTGGCGTAGAAGGTGGCCGGTTTGCAGAAATTGCGATGGGTGCGCCGAGTGTGGATGAGGTGGTTACCGAACAACCAAATGAGTGCGGTGTGGCGACCTCTGTTAAAGCGTTTGATAACTTTACTCGCGTTGATTACACAATCAACATGACGCAGGCAACAGAGATTTGTAAGGCGCCGACAAACGGCAAAACTGTGTGGTTCTTCTCGTATTTGACGAGCCCTGGTAATGGATTCTTCAATGACTATATTCTTGGGCAGAACCCTGGGTTAGTTGTCACGATGGCTTATAACACTTCGGCCTTGAGTGCCAGCCCGGCGGTTAATTACTTGCCAGAAGCTGGGAGTGACGAGCTTGAAACTATGCTCGAGCAGATGACGGATATTGCGGATAGTTTACAGATAAAGAATCGGTAAGATTATTGGCAGCAAAAAACCCGAGGCGCGTGCCCCGGGTTTGTGGTTGGATGTTCTTATATTTCTTTTGATTTTTCAGCTTCAGTTTTTTTCTTAGCCTCTTCTTGAAGCCATTCTGTAATTTGCTCTATCTCTCTTAGAGCGTTTGGCGCCGCTTCAATGTGCGCGACATGGAAATCACTTTCTTTATTAGCTTCTTTCAGCTTCTGCTCAGCATTAGATATTGAGTCGGCAACTTGAGCTTGGGGTGATTCAGGATCGGTATTTTCGAGCCAAAATTTATGCACCCTGGCTAGATGTTTTTCTCTCTTGGCTATTTCACTGTCTAATTTTTCTGCTTGTAGATCCTGGTTTTGTATCACATCCTCCCAATACTTTTGCCTGTTTGCCATTTCTTTTAGAGTAAGAGTGCTGTTTATTTTTTCAATCTCACCATGCATGTCACGGTAAAAGCCGTCAGGATCGTCATGGTATACATCTTTCATTCCTGCTTTTTCCTGTTCTTCCGCTTTTTCCCTGCGTCCCTCAAGACTAGCTGCTGTTGCTATAGCGTTCGTCATTCTATCTCGTAACTCAGACATGATTGGCCCATCAATATAGCGCATGCCTTCAAGCGCTGTAACAGCTTTTTCTACTGCCTCAATTTGCCCGAGTGCGCCTTTAAAACCCTCGATAGCTTTCTCCCCTTTTAAGGAGTCGATAACGCCCTTAAGTTTTTTGTAATCATCACTTTCTCGAGATTTATCATGTGGTAATGTCTTTGCGAAGCGCTCAGCTGGAGAAGGGATCTTATCTGCCTCCTTAGAAACATTAATAAACTCCTTCTGTCCATCTTGTCTGATTCTACTTTCCACACCCATAAAATAAGCTATTAAACTAAACCTGAATACATTATCCCCTATTCACCCCCCCCGGCGCAAACTGGGGTGTGGATAACAAAACCGAGGCGTGAGCCCCGGGTTTGTTTGTTTATTAACTTCCGCTCAAAACCCCGTCCCGTAAGGGCGGGGGCAGCCAGAAGCTGGGCGACGAGCCTTGTCTTGTGTAAGCTCCATTATGTATGGAGTT
>JAGVNL010000018.1 GCA_020053275.1 bacterium | reverse complement strand
GAGAATTGTTTTGGCTACTGGTTAAAACGAGAGTGTCGGGCGATAGCTTTTAACATGAAGATTACTCGGTGTTCTGCATTGGTCGATTGGTGAGCTTGAGAAATATAATAGGCTCCGAGATCGCGCGTAAAATTCAGCCTTGAGATAATACAGAGTGTATTCGAGGGGTGGTGTTCAGGAAGATGCAGAGCACAAATCCTCGATGACAACGGCAACTCGTATGTTCCGTACTTGAACTGGAACGACGGGGCTTGGAACTTCAACGGTTTCAACCTCGACAACGAGTTGGACGACAGGTATCGGGCGGTATTCTCAGCTAGTCTTTTCAAGTTAGGCAGACGCTTCAGTGAGATTGACTGGAGTGTTTTGTTTGATGGTTTGATTATGCCAACCGTAGAGCATACGGCTGACTTCTTCGATTAGTTTGGAGATTTGTATATAATGTGGCTGGTCAATAGATTTGGAAACAAAAAGAATATAGAGGAGCATTTTAATAGAATCGATCTTGCGCATGGCTTTGCGGATAGCTGGAAGTTTGTTTAATTTGGGTAGAAAACTGGCTACGCTCATAGCTTCGGCGGCAGAAATTAGAAGGCTATCTATTCTGAGGCCGAGTGTGTAACGATGGATTTTATCCATGCTGGAGTAGAAATTAAACCACACTAAATAGGCATCTTTTAACTTATGCAACACGGAAATAAATTGGGGGGGGGTGACACTAGATGGATTGGAGACAGGAGCGTGTATCATCATAAATATGAAGAGATAATTAGTCTTGAGAATTTATTAGAGGCGTGGTGTGAGTTTAGGATTGGTAAAAAGTTGCGCCAGGATGTGCAGGAATTTGAGCACAATTTGATGAGCGAATTAATAATTTTACAGGAAAGTTTGGAAAATGGCACATATCAACATTCGCCGTACCAGGCTTTTATTGTGAATGATCCGAAAAGACGGAGTATTCATAAGGCGAGTGTAGCAGATAGAGTTTTGCATAGAGCGATCTATCGACAGCTTTATACTGTATTCGATACGCAGTTTATCGAGGGGTCATTTTCTTCAAGGCGAAGTAAAGGGGTGCATAAAGCTTTGGAGCAGTTTATGAAATTTTCCCGTGGGGTGTCGGTAAATTACCATAAAACTGCTTGGGTACTCAAATGCGATATTCGGCAATTCTTTGCATCGATAGACCATAGAGTATTGACTAAGATCCTAAAAAAATACATTGATGATGATCGGTTACTAAATTTATTAGCGGCGATAATTGGCAGCTTTTCTGCGTCGACTCCTGGAGTAGGTTTGCCTTTGGGCAATTTGACCTCGCAATTATTGGCTAATGTTTACTTGAATGAGATGGATCAATTCATTAAACATGAATTAAAGGTAAAGTATTATGTGCGTTATGCTGATGACTTTGTTTTGATGAGCCGAGATAGAGCTGTTTTAAAGCGTCAACTATATTTGATTAGTGACTGGCTTGGGGTTTATTTGCAATTATTCATTCATCCTAAAAAATTATCAATAGCAACAGTCGCCTCTGGAGTTGATTTTTTAGGTTGGGTACATTTTCCGCATCATCGGACATTGAGGACTGTGACTAAGCGAAGAATGATGATGAGATTGAAGATGAGTAATAATGAGAATGGTGTAGCTTCATATTTAGGTTTGTTGGGTTATGGAGATGGTTATAAAATAGCGGTTAATGTTGTGGCGTTGCAGGAGTTGTCTGGGCATGCTAAAAAGGAAGGAGAAAAGTAGCTTAAAATATGAAATCACGAACTATCCTGAGTAGTTGGCAATTAGATGAGGTGATTACGATTGCGCCAGTTGGGAATGGGTTGATAAATACGACATATAAAGTGGCTACTTTGGGAGGGGTTTTTGTGTTGCAGAAGATTCATGAGATAATTCCAGATGCGGCGGCAGTAGATATGATGACGGTGACGAGTTACTTAGCCGAGCATGGATTAAAAGTGCCGAAGTTAATTTTGACGAATGACGGGCAGCCGTTCGCTGTTGATGGCGAGGGTAGTCGATGGCGTCTGTATTCTTGGATTGAAGGTGTGGTGGTTAATGCTATTGATAATGAGGAGATGACAAGAGAGGCTGGGAAGGTGGTAGGGAAGATGCACGGTTTGTTGGCAAAGCTTGATTATACGCCGGCTGGGAGCATTCCTCATTTTCATGAGACCGAGTATATCGTGAACGAATTGCAGACGGTAAGTCCTGAATTATCGAGTGAGTTAGCGACGATAGCGCAAGATATTATTGATGAGGTACCGAAGTTGTTACTCGACGAATCTAGACAGAAGAAGCAGGTTATTCATGGCGACTTGAAGATTTCCAACTTACTTTTTGACGAGGCTGGGAAGGCCGTTGGGGTGATCGATTTTGATACTATCCTCGAGCATTTTTCGGCGGTTGATCTGGGGGACGCTCTGCGGTCTTGGTGCAATAAGACTAGTGAGGATGACGCTAGCGCAGTCATTGATGAGGGTTTATGCGAGGCGGCCTTAGCTGGTTATGCTGAAGGACTCGGTCGAGCATTGACAACCGATGAACGAAATTTGTATTTACGAGCAACTAAACTTATCGCACTGGAACTGGCTAGTAGGTTTTTGATAGATGTCGTACGAGACAATTATTTTGGATTTGATAGTGCGCGTTATCCAGATAGACGAAGCCACAATATTGCTCGAGCCATTGGTCAGTACCATTTAGCACAATCCATTAAAATTTCATAAAAGATTATGTCGCGCTTTCGTCTACGCCTGCTGATTGGTTTAATAAGTTTTGTAGTTATTGCTGGCGTGCTGGTACTAGTACTGCGAAAGCCAGCGCAGGAAATAACAGCTGCCACGCCGCCAATCGAGAGTGTAGTTCAGAATGTGTTGGCTAATAGAGCAGCAGTGACTATTGCTGCTGGTGCCGCACCATTTGGCGAAGATGATGTAATAAATGTGTTGGTACTGGGGCTTGATTCACGAAAAGAAGGAATGGAGCAACATTGTGACGCGATTCATTTGGTGGCAGTGAATGTGGTTGATTGGATGGTAAAAGTGACTTCTGTACCGCGAGGCACTTATTCATATATCCCGCCAGGAAATTATGCGCCGACTGATTATTATTTGGCGAATGCTTGTGCGTTCGCTGGCCTTGATTACGGCATTGCGCAAATTGAACATATTTTGGGCGTCAAAGCAGACTATGTGGTGACGGCAGGTTTTTCACAAGTACTTGGATCCTTGCGAGTTTTGGGATTGCCAACTACATCGTCATTGCAGTGGCTACGACATCGTCAGAGTTATCAGATTGGCGACCCGCAGCGGAGTCAAAACCAAGCTGTTTTTTTGGTAGATGTACTTAGCAAGTTTGGTAACCCTGATAAGCGATTGCCAACGACGCTGCAATATTTAATTTATAGTTTCGTCAATACAGAAATGGATTTTGGTACAGCCCGAGCGTTGTATGACGGGTTGGTGGCGGCAGATATTACTAGCAATCCAGAAAGGATTACTTACGACATGAAGCCGTTTTATGAGACGCAAAATTTGCATTTAGATTTTGCTAATGCTGACGCGCAGGTGGCGATTTTGCTGGATAGAATTCGCGGGCGAGTTTCTACGGCTGATTTGTCTGATAGAACGATAGCTGATGTGCAGGACGAGCTAATACTTTATTTGCAAAAGGCCTTGGATGATGGTGACCCAGAGTTTTTAGTGGTTGTAGAGGCTGAGTCTTGGCGACAGGTGGAGGATGAGGCGACGCGTGAAGAGCTGCATTTTGCGTATGTTGATAAGTATGCAAATGAATTAGCGGGAACGGATAAGGAAGCTGCAGTTCAATTCGTAGCGGATTATATTTTGGAAAAACAAACACTTGGTTTGAGTGAGTGGGAGAGTAAGGGACGAGACCTATTGACTACACTTGTAGTACAATAGAGGCATGAGTCAAACGCCGCCGCTAAATGTTGAAGGATCGCGTGACGCTATATTGCGCTTAAGCGTGGTTAATTTGGCGTTCACGCATTTTGTGGCAGCTGTGTTAAATGAGGATGGATATGCCGCGGAATGTGGAGTAAGGGTGCCAGGTGCTTGTGCAGTACACGATTTGGATGTGGTGGCAGAGCAGGCTGGTAAGATATTTGCGATTAAGACTGTGTTTGTTCCGACTCATGAACAACAGGTGACATTACAGACTGTGTTGGCAGCTTATGCAACTTATCTTGATTTGCTAGACGGGGCGGATGTGCAGGCTTGCCCACATTTTGCGGAGTACTGGTTGGTGACGAATGGTATTTTTAGTCAGGATGCTGTTGCCTATGCTAGTCACAAAGGTTTGCGGTTGATTGATGGTGACGAGTTGGTGTCGATGTTGACCGCTATGACATATCCTGTGACTGCCATTAGCGGTTTGACTGATGTTGAATTCGCGGCGCTAGCTGAGGCGAATGTTTTGTTGACGAGGCATCTGACGGATCATGAAGTAGAGTTAATGGCGCATCGGACCGGTTTGCCGCAAAGCAGGATTGCGGAACTTATCGACGGAATTCAAAGATTGTAATGGTTCCGTTGTCGATTGGGAACCAGGTGTTGGTTAGGAGTTTTGTGTTGGTGATGATTTGTGTTGACTGCCACCAATAGTTGCTGACGGCAAAGTAGGCGAGGTCGACACCAGCGAGATCCATAGCCTCGTATATTGTGTTTAGGCTTGGAGCGTTGTTGACCATTGAGAGATATTTTTGATAGAGAGAGCCGCCAGTTGGAATTGGGTAGTAGAAGATGTCGCCGTGATAATATGTTTTGAAGCCGTAGAGGCCAATAGCGGCAGCAGAGGTTGCTTGGTTGGCGAGAGCGATATAGCTTTGACCGTTAGCTAGAGCGTCGATTTTTTGGACTGCGTCAAGGTCGGCTTGTGAGGTGTTGAAGCCGGCACTGCGGGCGTAGTTGTCGTGTCTTGGATAGGCGCCGTAAATGTTGCCAACGGCGATTACTGTGAGGATAGCAAAGAATGTTAGGCGGAGAGCTAACGGTTTGGTTTTGAGATAATCGTTGATAGCAACAAGGCCGAGAGCGACTAGTGGAAGTAAAAAGATTTGTGTCATGGTGAGTGCGCGAAGGGCGTAATCGCTTTGTTCGTAACTGATTAAGAAGTCAAAGTTGAAGAGGAGAGAGAGAATCAAAAAATTCAAGAACATTGCCACTGATGTTGTTATTAGTAACCAGATACTTGAGTTTGGCGGGTCCTGCCGGGAGTTAATGTTTCTGTGATAGAAAAAGCTAATTAGGGCGAGAATGATGGTGATTAAGAAGAGGTTGTCGATGACGAGATATAAGGCGTCGTACCAGGTGTTAAAGTGATTGCTGAAGAATGAGGTGAGGCCGAGGGCTTGCCAACGAGAAGCGTCGACGAGATTAGAGAGGTTGAAGGAAAGTGCGAGGCCGCTTTTGATTGATTGGAGGGTGAAGAGGGTGGGAATGGCGATGATATTACAGAGGACGGATATGGCGATAATTATTTTTTGGTGTAGCTTGTTTGTGGTATGGCGGAGGAAGAAAACTGTGGCAACAAAGATGACGGCTGGAATGCCGGCGATTGGGTGAGTGATGGCGGCGGCGAGTGACAGGAGAATTGAGGGTATGATTGATGAAGAGAAGGCGAGGGCGATGGCGGCGGCGCAAAAGGTGTAAGCTAAACCTTGAGGCGTGGTAGAAATGAGTGTGCCGAGAGGAAAGAGCAAGAGTCCGACGAGGACGAAGTTGGATTTATTTTTTGTTAATGATGAGAGGCCGACGAGTGTGCTACCAGTAAGTAAGAAAGCCGCGAGGATTGGGAGAAGGAAGCGGTCGATGAGATTTATTTGGAGGCTGCCAACTAGGTGAAGCGTGAGTTCCAGAGCGTACTGGCCTATGTAGTAAAGTGGTTTTGGGGTGATGGTGCCGAACTCGGCGATATGCTGGACGGTGGCGCGATGAAGGAAGGGATCGAAGCCAAAGCCGATGGGGTAGATGACGGCGGCCATCGAGATAGCTGTAAAGAATGTTAATGCGAATAAGATGATTGTGAGTTTAGAAGCCACCTGCTGGCCAGATGCGAGGAGTACGATTAAGCAGAAGATGGCAATGGCGAGGGCTGCTAAGGAAAAAATTGGAACTACTCCCCAGGGCGAGCGCACGGCGGTGGTAATGCTGATTGGGAGTATGACGCTCCACCAGGTGGTTAGTGCAAGGATAATAATGAGATGAGGGAGGGTAAGGGTTGGTAGTTGGTAGTTGGTAGTTGGTAGAGATTCGGGGAATTTTAGGGGGGTTATGATGGCTGTGAGAATTGAGAAGATGAGGATAGCGAATAGGCCGAGCCAGGTGACTGGGAGGGTATAATAGAGCAGGCTGCCGAGAATTGTGACTAAACTTAGGGCAATTGTGGCGCGAAGGAAGATTTTTATCATATATCTGGTATGATAATAACAGAGACTGATTAGGAGCAACAGTAGTTAGATATGCTTATAGTATGCTGAAAAAAGTTTTAGTAACCATGCTCTGTGTTCTTTATTTTGGTTCACTGTTGTGGTTGACGCTTGGTGTGCCGCAGTCGTTTACCTCGCCGGACGAGAACGCTAATTTTACTTTTGCGAATGCGATGTTGGAAACTGATCGATTAGCCGTGCAGGATGATGTGACAGCGGCGTTGGATGGCTTGGTTCATCCGCGTAGTACGGTGGCTGTCGGAGAGTTAATTGTACCTGGTGGATTTCTTGGTTTGCCGTTTATAGCTGGGGTTGTTGGTTGGTTGGTTGGTAGTTATGGTTTACAGTTGTTGACGCCAGTCTTGCTTTTGCTAGCATTGCTGGCCTGGTTTGCTACTGTAAAACAATTATCCACAAACCGTGTTTTAGCCTGGGTGTCGACGGCGTTGTTAGCAATTCATCCGGCTGTTTGGTATTACGCTGCGCGCTCAATGATGCCAAATGTTGGTTTGGTATGTTGGTTAATTTTTGCGGCGTGGTTAGTTGTTACGCAACCATTCAAGCGACGGCGTTTAGAACTTTTTTTAGCCGGTCTATGCGTTGGCTTGGCGGTTTTCTTCCGAGTGTCGGAAATTGTGTGGATCTTGCCAGCGGCGATGGTGATTGCCATTATTTATCGTAAACATATCAACGGTTGGCTGCCGTGGATTTTGCTAGTGGTTGGTTTTGCCTTACCACTTCTGCTCAATTTAGGTTTGAATAATTCATTGTACGGTAGTCCGTGGGCGACTGGGTATACTGTTCAGATTGAGTCTACGACGATAGTCAGTACTAGCGATGAGGCTTTCGCAGCACTTGAGGTACTGACACCGCTGCCGAAGCCGACAGCGTTTGATCGACTATTGCCGTTTGGTTTTCATCCACGAACCATAGTCAAAAATGTGTGGCATTATGGCGTTGGATTGTTTTGGTGGTTGAGCATTATTGTAGCTATTGGTTTGTACTTGGCCTGGCGTGAGAAAGGCGAGTGGCGTAGGTTAGCTATTGGTACGCTTATTCTTGCTGCTTGGCTGGGTGTTATGTATGGTAGTTGGTCGTTTAATGATAATCCTGATGCTACGGCTATTACGATTGGTGACTCTCATATTCGTTATTGGCTGCCGTTGTTTGTATTGTCTACTTTGTTTGCCGCGAAAACATTATTGCAAGTGATAGTTAGAGGCAGACCTTTCAATAAGATTCATCGTGTATTAGTTTTTGGGGTTGGAGCCTTACTGTTGTTAGCGGCTAATATGGTTTTCAGCGGCGATGACGGTTTGCTGCGAACACGGCAGGTGTTGTTGGCAAGTGCGGCTAAGCGAGATGTGGTGTTAGCTGAAACTGAGGCGAATTCGATTATTGTAACGGATAGGGCTGACAAGTTTTTGTGGCCGGCGCGACATGTTATTCAACCATTACGAAGTGAATTGACATATGCGGCATTGCCGGTGGCGGTGCAGTTGGCTCCGTTGTACTATTTGGGCATTCCGTTTCCGGAAGTTGATATGAATTATTTGAATGATATAAAATTGGGTGATATGGGTTTGCGGATTGAGTTTGTTGATTATGCAGGTGATGAGGCGTTGTATAGGATTTTGATTAAGTAATGGCGTAATATGGAAATAGAGGCTGTGGATAAGTGGTCTACCCCAGAGGTATACCCCAGAGGTAGACCAAAAATAGAGGTGATGCTTCATACGGTTATTGTTATTTTACCAGTTATTTTGGTTGCTTTGCTGGTTTGGACTCGTTTGGCGCCGAGTGGGACATTTGTGGTGATGGCTGACGCGTTGGAGAGATCGCCATACATCAATCGAATATTGCCGGCTGAAAGGGCTGTAGCGAGTGTCGACGGCGAGAGTGTAGTGGTGATTGATGACCCGATTTATTTTACGGCGTTGGTGCCGGTTGGCGAATATAGGAGTGCAGAGGTGACTCTAGAATATCGGAATCATGAGCAGCTGATTATTAAGCTGGGTGTGATTACGGATATGGTAGTGAATAGTTTTGACTTACGAGTGTTAGAGAATTTTCTGGTAGACAGTGGCGATTGGCAAGAGTCAACGGTTAATTTTGATATTACAAACTTACCACGAACGAATGGAACTATTAAATTTATTTTGTCGACGCCGGGCGTGAAAGCTGGTAATCATAGCGTGGACATTAGGCGCATAAAAATTGCTTGGCATAAATAATATGTATCAACGATTATTGCGCACAGCTTTTTATACCAGTTTAGCTACTTATTTAGTATTGCTAGCGATTGAGTATGTGAGTCCGGGCTTTGTGAGTTATGTTTTTTCTGTGCATCTGGTTTTGTTGCTGGCGGTATTTTTTGGTATTCTTTATGCGTCGACTAGGCCACAATTAGTTAATCATCGTTGGTACTATTTGCTGGCTGTGGTGGTTGGGTCGGTGTTAGCTGTTGTTGTGTGGCGAGAAGGTACGATGTTCGGTGATTTTCGATTATTTTTAAGTCTTAGCTGTTCAATTTTACCAATATGGACTGTATATTCTGTAAAATAATTTCTGGTGAGTTACCGTGTTATAAAGTTTATGAGAATGAGAGCGTATTCGTTTTTCTTGATATCGGCCCGGTATCGCCAGGACATACTTTGTTTGTGCCAAGACGACACGCGACGAATTTGAATGAGGGTTCGGCGGAAGAGGCGGTCGAATTGATGAAGGCTGTTTATATGCTGGCTCCAGCGATTATTAAAGCGGTGGGGGCGAGCGGCTATAATTTGGGCATGAATCATGGTTTGGCGGCCGGGCAAGATGTTATGCATACCCATTTACATTTGATGCCGCGGGTAGATGGTGTAGCAAGGACTTTTGTGAAGACGAACCCGACGCAGGAGGAGTTGGCGGAGGTGGCGATGAAGATTCGTAATTTACTTTTGAGGTAGATGGTTACGACCGATTGACCGAATTGAGGTTTTTAGGCTAATATTCGCCCTGGTCAATTACGACCAGGTTGGGTGGCGTTAGGCCACAAGGAGAAGGGTCATGGAACTTGGAACTCTTGTTTCTCGCGTCGTTCTGCTCAAGGTTGGGATGGTGGCTGGAAGATTTCTGCAGTTTGCTGGCGGGCAGTTGCTGGTGGCGGTGGATGTTCCGGATGTCAAGACCGGTACCTGGTTCGGCCCAGACTTGCGGGCGACCAAGGCTAGGAGGAGAGCATCGTGTGGCCTCATCTACCAGCCCTACGACAACGCCTACAAATGCCGACGGGCTCACCTGACGCACATCCGTTGGTGGGCGCTGATGCGCTTGTCTGAGGCGCGGTGTCTGAACCAGTTGGCTCTGACGAGCTTTGCCGTGACATACGGTGACGACCCGTTTGCTGATGCGGAGCTGTTTGCAAACCTGCATTTGGAAACCATGTTGATCGTCAACGCTGTGCCTGGGGAGCCGCATTACCAGAACAATGAACAGATGCGGCGAGCTGTGGCTTTGCTCCGTGCTCATACTTCGAGGCTTGGTTCACGCAAGCGCTTGGGGCTGGCGTCTGTTGCGATCAGGACGGCTGACAGGGCGGCAGAGCTTGATCAGGATCAGCAAGTTGTGGTGTCGCTCGGCACCGTGGTTGACCAGTACATAGGCGGTGTGATCGAGCAGGTGAAGGTTTGGCTGCCGGGGCTGGAAGACAAGCTCAAGTTGCTGTGGCAGGAGATGTACACGGACGAGCATCGTGATTTCTTTGTTCAGCTTGCTTTGCACATGGAGAAGCTGTTTGTGGCCAGACCGTTCGTCAATCCGGGAGCGCACTGCGTTCGCGATGCCAAAGAGGTGGCGCGGGCGATTGGTTACTTGATGAATGCGAGTCGCGGGCAGCAGTCCAGCAGTATGGAGGATATCCGGCAGCTCATCAAGAACATCGTCGATTGCTGCAAGCTGTTGGTGTGGCAGTACCAGCTCGAGGTGGTGATCACCGAGGTGTCTGATGCGCTCAAGTGGAAGACGGGCATTGACTGGAATGGGTTGTGCCAGTCGCGCTGCTGGTTGGAGGCGAATTTGCCAGATACCATCGGCTACGGCTTTAAGAACAATGTCGTGACTGACATTCGAGCTCAGCTGAAGCAGGTTTCTGACGCGTACCCTCTCAGCTTTTTGGCGCCACAATCGGTGATCCTTGAGGGCGTGAAGCTGGCACTGGTTCGCGCTTCCAACTGCGTCGGCTCGAAACCGCCTGAGCCAGAGAAGGTGGCGTAGGTATTGAGTCGTCTGACCCTCATTGTTGCGTAAGCAGCAGTGGGGGTCATCTTTTTAACTTCCGCTCAAAACCCCGTCCCGTAAGGGCGGGGGCAGCCAGAAGCTGGGCGACGAGCCTTGTCTTGTGTAAGCTCCATTATGTATGGAGTTTC
>JAGVNL010000024.1 GCA_020053275.1 bacterium | reverse complement strand
TTCAACGTCAGCTAAACCAACGACCACGCAAGGCTATTAATTATCTCACGCCCGAACAGGCAATTAACAAAATCGTTGCGTTAGAAGCTGGAGACTAAGGAAATAAAAACCATTCCCACCAATGCCTAAAGATTTCAGAGCGAGGTAATAAAAATTACTTCCGTCAATAAAAACTTGTATTCTCATACCTTAAATTTAGCACAAAATAAAAGTCCTGCACACTCCCCAGAAGGGAGGCACAGGAGACTTTATATGTATAAGTTACATTATATTCTTAATGTCGTCAACGCCTTACCCAAATTTAGCAATTATTTGCTATACTGTTAGTAAGCTAACAAGTTATCAAGGACTTTCAGATTTGAGACTAGTTTGGGTGTCCGGCGGAGCCGGATCCGGCTCCGCCGGACGCATCGAGAAAAGCTCTTGAGGCTTAGTTGCTGCTAAGTCGAAAGAGTTTTCGAAGTTGCAAGCCCAAAATAGGCCAAATCTGGAAGCCCTGCCACATATGTTCGATGTCATAACAATCGGCACCGCCACCCGCGATGTTTTCCTAGCTTCTAAAGCCTTTTTATTAGTCCCCCTCCCCGAGCTCGGCGGCAATTTAGCTGAGTGTATGGCGCTCGGCAGCAAAATTGACATCGACGATATCCACTTCTCTACCGGCGGTGGTGCCACTAATGCGGCCGCTTCATTTGCCAAACTCGGCTTCAAAACAAGTATCATTACCCGCATTGGCGACGACGAACCAGGCCGTGCAGTAATTTCTGAACTAGAAAGCTTCAAAGTCGACACCTCCCTCATCAAAACCATCAAAAAAGCCAATACTGCCTACAGCACTCTCCTCACTGCCCCAAACGGCGAACGCACTATCCTCGTCTACCGCGGTGTCTCCGCCGAACATTCCGAAGCAGATCTCGTAGAACGCAAAATGAAAACACACCTCATTTACGCCACCTCTCTCGGTGGCAATATGGAAATGCTAGTTCGCCTAGCCCGTCACGCCAAACAAGAAAATATCATCATCGCCTGGAACCCAGGCCAAGGCGAAATCAAACACGGCCTCCGCGCACTAAATCCAATCCTCCGTCATGTCACCTATCTCATGCTCAACCTAGAAGAAGCCCAAGAACTCACCAAAATCCAAACAACGGATGTCCATGAACTTGCCAAAATCCTCCTCCGCCCAGGCCTCACGCTCCTCATCTCCGACGGCGTTCTCGGCACGCATGCCTTCGAGGGCAACCAATACTGGCATGTTGGCACTCGCAACATCAAATCCATTTCCCAAACAGGTGCTGGCGACGCTTTTGGTTCCGCCTTCGTAGCTGCCCGCCTCAAAGGCCGCGATATGGCCGACTCCCTCCGCATCGGCACCGTAAACGCAGAAAGCGTCATCTCCCACTTTGGCGCCAAAGCCGGCATCATCTCCTCCTGGCCCTCCCCTAAAACCCTCCTCTCCATTCCGTTATCTGGTGAATAGGACTATCATCATAACAGTTAATTCTTAACAAAGCCTATGTCCTCATTATCATCCCCTCCTCAAAACAAAACCCACACCTGGGTACTAGTTCTCCTCTTCTGGATCCTCGCCATCGCCATCTTTGTTGCTGGTTACCTCGTCACCAACAGCAAACCGCAACCAACAATCCTCACGCCAACCGAACTCCAAGCGCAATGCACCACCGCTGGCTTCGTTGACGCCGCCACCATCACCAACGAGGGGGCTTTAATCGACTGCCCCGAACCAGTCACTGAGCAACTTTCCTACACAAACTCTTTCATAGCAATCTCATTCAAGTATCTTTCAGGCTGGCAACTATACTCGTTTACCGACGGTGAAACCGGCAACTCAGCTATCTATCTCGACAACGAGCCGATCAGTGATTGTGACGCCTGCAGTGGCGGCATCAACACCCCGATCGCCATAACCAGCCGTAAATTAGCCAAACAAGAAGACGGGCTCGACCCATTCGGTGCAAAAATCGCACAACTAAACACTTCAACTGCCATCGAAATAACAAAACAAACAGAAACTACTGGTACTGGTTTAATCGCCTGGACAGACAACAGCCCCTGCATCGACCTAGGTTGCTCAACCGGCAAACACGAATTCTGGTTTAAAAAAATTGATGGCTGGCTTTATAGCGCATCTTTCAACGACGATACCACAACAACAGCAGACAATGATGCCTGGTCATTATTCACTTCCACAGTTACTCAGCGCTAAAATAAAAATTAGTGTTATAATGATGAGGCAAACGATGCTTCATCATTTTTGTTATGCAGAAAATTTTCATCACCCGTCACATTCCAGAAGCTGGGTTGAAGTTATTGCGCAAAAATCGCCACCTCAAATTAGATATCTACAAAAAAGATAAAATTATTCCTCGTCGAACGCTGCTTCGTCGAGTTCGCGGTGTCGACATCATACTTTCTATCTTGACTGAAAAAATCGACGCTGCTGTCATGGACGCCGCTGGTCTACAACTAAAAATGATCGCTAACTACGGTGTCGGTTTTGATAATATCGACCTCGTAGAAGCCAAAAAACGCGGCATTATTGTTACTAATACACCAGGCCCAGAAATCACCGAAGCAGTCGCCGAACATGTCATAGCTCTCATGTTTGCACTCGCCCACCGTTTAATTACAGTGAACAAAATCGCCTGTAAAAACAAATATAAAGGCTGGGGGCCAGAACTACTACTCGGCAACGGCATCGGTGGCAGTACACTTGGCATCGTCGGCGGCGGAGCCATCGGATCAGCCCTCGCCAAGCATCTCCGGGACGGCTTCAACTTAAAAATTCTCTATCACGATGTCAAAAAAAATATTAAATTAGAAGCAGAAACTGGCGCCATCTTCTGTCCCCTCAGCAAACTTCTCAAACAATCAGACTTCGTCACCATTCATGTTCCTCTACTACCTTCAACACATCACCTTATTGGTGCCACAGAACTTTCACTAATGAAAAAATCCGCTTTTCTCATCAATACTGCCCGTGGACCAATTGTCGACGAAGCTGCTCTTGTTCATGCTCTCCAAAACAATCTAATAGCTGGTGCCGGCCTTGATGTTTATGAACACGAACCACGCATCCCCCGCACCCTCCGTAAGCTATCGAATGTCGTCCTAACTCCCCACACCGCCAGCGCCACCAACTATGTTCGCAATGCTATGAGCGTTGTCGCCGCCACTAATATCATTGCCTTCATTCAAGGCAATCCCCCACCAAATGCCCTTCATTAAACCAACCTTCGCCAAAGTTGCCGCCAGCTTCACACCATTCTGGTTCTTTTTGCTTCTCTTCAAATTTAGTGCCGGCGGTATTCATTACACCCTAATCGCCGTCCTTGGCGAACGCGTCTTGCCGCTCCCCATCGTTGGCCTCTGCATCGGGTTATCTGCTGCCCTCCAAACTATTCTCGACATACCAGCCGGCTTCATGCTTGAACGCTACGGCTACCTGCGCATGCTCCGCTTCTCTACACTCTGCTTCATCCTTGCTGGTGCCGTCCTCATTCTCGGCCTTACTCCAGCTACCTTTATTCTCTCCACTTTCTTTGGCGCTTTTGGCTGGCTATTTTTCACTCCAGGAGTCAGCGCGTACCTTCTAGCTCATTGCCCTGTCCAAATTATCGGCAAAATCATGGGCGTCCACCGCGCCATGCAAGCCATCGGCCTTACTATAGCCGTTCTTTGTCTCCCATTATTTGTACAATTTTCAGGCACAGTCATCGGCCTTTTAGTTCTCTATCCATTAATTGGCGCCTTAGCTGCCCTCATCATAGCCGAACGCAAACAAATGCCAACCATGTTGCCAGAACGCACGCGTCATCGTCGACACCTCGCCAACGCCAGCTTCGCCACACTAGTAAAAACCATCAAGGAACTTCAACCACTCAGCACAGCATTTGGTCTATATTCCTTTGTTACTGCCGCTTTTTACGGCTTGCTCTGGTTCACCCTGCCACTAATCATCGCTTCTAACACTTCAACTCACATTATTAGTCTCGGCATGGCCGTTTTTGATGGCACCACCATCTTTGTCGGCTTTCTAATTGGCCGTCTTGTCGACACCAGAAATAAAAAAATGCTAGCCTACCTAGCCCTCGCGCTTATCGCCTTCTCCGCTTTCTTCCTCTGGTCAACCTTCCAACCACTCTTCATCGTCCTCTGTTTCATTCTCTCAACTGGCGACGAAATGTTCACCATCACACTCTGGTCGTGGATAGACAAACAGGCTCCTCGTGGCGAAAACTACGGCCTAATCTCTGGCGCCCTCACCTTTGCAGAAGACTGTGGCTGGATGATCGGTCCAATCGTCGCCGGCTTGCTCTACGCCTTTATTGGCCCAATAAACACCCTCCGTTTCAGCGGCCTCACCGTCGCCCTAATAATCATCATCATCGCCTTCCTCCTCCGCAAAGCTCACATCTCAACTATCGGCAATAAAATTGACGAAAAATCCTAATTTCGGTACTCTACCATCGCTACACACGGGCCAATAGCTCAGTTGGTAGAGCATCTGCTTTGCAAGCAGAGGGTCTGGGGTTCGAGTCCCCATTGGTCCACCAAAAAAATACAGCTTCAGCTGTGTTTTTTTGTGGCCAAAGCAAGCCAGACTAAGAAAACCATTTTAGAGTATACTGCTGTGTATATATGAAATGGTTTTTTGTTTTCGCCCTCATCATCGCCAGCCTTCTCCCAAACCTCATCGTGAGCGCCGCCACCCCTGCACCTCAAGTCAACATCCTAAATGCGAGTGGCGCAGTCACTTCATCATTCACTCCCTTCCAAACATCATCCAATAACCTCATCGGTGGCATCACAACTGCCGACCTCGGTAATGACGGCATCAACGAAATCATCATCGGTGCAGGTCCTGGTTCCGCACCAAACATTTCAGTCTTTCGCCAAGACGGCTCACTTATCGGCAGCTTCCTAGCCTACGGTACTGGATTCACTGGTGGCGTAAATGTCGCTGCCTGCGATGTTGATGGTGATGGCACAACAGAAATAATTTCTGGCACACATTTCAGCGGCGGCCCACAAGTTCGCATCTTCGACTCACTCGGCAATGTAAAATACCCGGGCTTCTTCGCCTACAGTGAAACTTTCCGCGGTGGCGTCAACATTGCCTGTAGCGACATCAATGCCGACGGCCAGGCCGACATTATTACCGGTGCCGGCTTGACAGGTGGCCCACATATTAAAGTCTTCAACCAACTCGGCACAATGAAGTATGAAATCTTCAACGGTAGCGCCTTCCTCAACACTGGTTCATTCGTCGCAGTTCAAGACGGTACAATAATAGCCTCACCAGTCAGCGACCAATCTACAGTCTCATCATTCTCGGCCAATCGTTCTAATCTTTTCTCCATCACCTCAATCTCACAACTTTCCTCACATGATCTCTTCTCTTCCGCTAATCTGGATCACAACCAAACCATCACCGCTGATGTTTCAATCGACCGACACCACGAAACAATCGCGCAATATATTTTGGTCGACACCAACACACAAACTCTTTCCGCCTACGAATACGGCATACCAGTAAACAATTTCCTAGTCTCAACTGGCGTCTACTCTCGCCCAACTCCACTCGGCGTAACAGATGTCAGAGAAAAATTATTGTGGCATGACTACAATTGGTTTTACGGTGTCGACAATCCAAATAATTATAGTCTTCCCAATGTAAAATATAATCTCCGTATCTACGATCACATCTATATTCATTACGCATATTGGCATAATAACTTCGGTCACAAAATGAGTCACGGTTGCATAAATGTTAACTACGCAAACTCAGAATGGATTTACAACTGGGCAAACATTGGAGCGGCTGTCGAAGTTATCTAGCAACTATAGCCAGTAGAATGTAGATTGTAGTTGGTAGAATAAATTATCAATCAAACTTGATTTTAATTTTATAAATCTACTTACTGCAATCTACATTCTACCAACTAAATATTTTTTTAAAAAGTTATACACACCACAAACTTGAAAAGTATTTCTATCATCTTAGATTTGCAGTATACTATTAGTAATCGTTGTGATAGCTATCGTAACGAAACAGAAAAAGTTTTTCAAAAAAACTTTTCTGCTGAAAGAAAGGGGGTGTATATTTATGGCAGCCGCAAAAAAGGCCGCGAAGAAAGGCAAGAAGGTAGTAAAGAAAGCCGCTAAGAAAGTCGCCCCAAAGCGTAAGGCAGCTAAGAAGAGCCGCGCATAACTTGCGTACTCTACTTACAAAAAATATTCGTTACTCGACGAGCATTACATATGTATGCTTATCGCCGTAACGAATATTTTTATTATTGTTCCTATAACATCTTGATTTGCCCAAAAATCCCATCAAATCCAGGCGTAATTTGCACTTTTCCGGCCCTCATCAACTCAATCGCTCTGCCGACTCTTTCTCCACCCACTACTACAATCCTTGCTATCGGCACATCAAGTAATATTTCAAACTCATTACCAACCTCGGTTATTAATTTCTCATACGCCGCCTGTACTCTCACACTACTCGTCGACACCACACCAAGTGACTCTGCAATAATTTCTTGCAACGGCACAATATGCTTATACGGCACCATACCCAACCTCACCATGTCGTTCGCGAACGACATGGTTGGCCTATCCGCTAACTCGTTTACTCGCGACAGCACACCAACCGTCATCACTCCCCCACATTTCGGACATCGTCCTCCTAACCTATTCGTTTCATCAGGCTCACAACTAAAACCACACGATGCATGACCATCCAAATAATATTTCCCTTCTTGCGGAAAGAACTCAATCGTATATTTAAATGCCGCCGCATCTCGTTCTCGCAATATTCTAATAAACTCATTATAAGAAAACTTCTCTGGCTCAATCTCAAACACATTCGCCTCGCGCCCAAAATTCCGTGGGCTATGCGCGTCACTATTGCTAATCAGCATCACCTTATCTAATTGCTTCAACTGTCTGTTCATTAACGGATCACTCGACAAGCCAGTCTCCACGGCATAAATATACGGCGTCATCTCACCATAACATTCTTCCAACGAATCAAATCCAGATTTGGAACCAAAAATCGAAAACCACGGTGTCCAAGCGTGCGCCGGAATCATCACAATATTATCGTCAAGACTCTTAAATACCTTGTACAACTCTTCACTATCAAACCCAAGTATCGGCCTCCCGTCACTCTTCCTGTTCGCTCCATTATTATCGAGCCACTTATTTATCTTTCTCACCGCCTCCAAACTCGGCGCCAAAATAATATTGTGAATCCTCCTCACCTTTCCTCCCCTTTTATAAATCTGCGACACCTCCGCCGTCAGCATATACCTCATGCCTGGATACATTCCCGACTTCAATCTAAACAACCCTCGTTCCCTCTCTTCTAACTGGTCCTCTATTTCCTTAAACCACACCGGGTGCGTAAAGTCCGCCGTACCGAGCACATTCACCCCCTTCTTCTCACACCACTTTGCATTATTCTCGAGCATCAAATCCTGCGAACACGCCCGGGAAAATCTTGAATGCAAATGCCAATCCGTAATTACTCTCATAAACTCTCAATTAACTTTTACTCAGTCTTTGCAAATAATAGGCGGGGCCACCGTCCCCCGCCACCTACATCATCGCCGTTACTTTTCGATGCAAATACCAGGTCGTAATATAGACAACTGCTCCGTTAAACAAGAAGAATCCTCCCACTGTAATCGACCTCGCCACCAGCACATGCACCACACTATAAAAGAATGACAAGCCAAACAAAATAATTATTGCCAACACCATCATCTGCCATCTCTTCGACATCGGCCAAGCCTCCGACGCTATCAACAGCAACACCCAAGCCACAAACCTAAACGGTCCAACCAAAAATAAACAAATACTCATCGTCGCCACCATCACTAAAGTCGATGTCCGTAGTGCCACCCTCTTCATCACACCTCGTAATCTGGCCACACCAAACATAATAAGCAACCCAATCACCCACAGCGCGACAACCTGCCACAATGCGTCTCGCAGTAAACTCGTAAGTACACCAATCCCTCGCGCTCCCACGAGTGCGCTGGTCAATCTCATCAATACAGTTAAACTGGCTATCGGTAGCAACCCATAAGCAGTCCCCACCAAGAGCGCCCCTAGCGGCAAACTTCTCGACGCCCCATCGAGCCTCTTAATATCCTCCCGATAATCCTCAAACTTCCCCACCCAATACCCTTTAATCCTGGCCCAAATATCATTTATCTTCATACAAGGATATTGTATCTACAAAGGCCAGGCCTCGTCGAGGCCTGGCCTTATCATTATTCATGAGGAAGTTCTAGACATTTACCCATTCTCCATCTCTTCCAGCACTCTCATAACAAGCACTTCCCACCGTAAACGCCCGCAAACCGTCTTTAATCGTCGGTGACAACTCATTGCCCTCAAGCAAATTGCGCACAAACCAGTAATCTTGAATCGCATAATAGTCGCTCACAAACAGCATGTCCTCGCGGTTACTCAAGTCCTTAAACAGCGGCTCATTCACAATCATCTGGTACAAATCTGGTCGTTCCAACTTTGCCTCAGCTTTTTCATCTCGCACAGTAATATGATGCATGTCGTAAGTATCAAGTGTGATCAACGCCTTATGGAAGAAAATCTCAAAATGTCTAATCGACTGGTGTGCTGGAATATCGTGCCAAATATGTACCATGTTACCGGTCACGCCACTAGCAAACTCCAAACGCACCTCCATATAATCCTCAATCCCCTCGTAACCTGCAAAGTTGTTAGACCTCGCCGACACCCTTTTCACCTTACCAAACAACCACTCAAACAAATCAAGGTCATGAATACCGTGCTCAATCAACACGCCGGCACCAGCCAAGTCAACCTTACTCCGCCAATCTGTAAAGTGTGAAATGCCCTTGATTGGGAACATTTGATCATCTCGCAACACAATCGTCCGTAATGGCGACTCTTTAGCTCGCAGATCAAGCAACTTCTTCAACGCATGATAGGTAGGTGCATAACGCAACACAAATCCGACTTGATTCGGTACCCCAGTCGTCGTCAAAATCTCATTCACCTTCTGCGCCTGCTCCAAACTAACAGCGAAAGGCTTCTCAAAAAATATTGGTTTACCAAGTTTAGCTGCTCGTTCAATGACATCAATATGAAATTTAGTCGGTAAACAACTAAAAATCACATTGATACTTGGGTCATCAATCACACTATTAACATCATCCGTAAATCGCTCAATCTCAAAATCCTTCGCTGCACTAGCCGCCGCTTCCAGATTCTTATCAGCAATCGCCGCAATCACCAATCTGTCACCGAACATCGGCCTCACCAGCCGTAAACTCCGCGCATGTTCGCGACCAATATAACCTGCTCCAATAATACCTATCGAGAGTTTTTCCATAATGAAATATTTTAATCAAAGCGCAAAATAATAGTTACTATTATTCTCTGCATTGATGGGGTGAAGGAGCTTCGTAACTCCCCCACCCCACACACGACTCCTACTTTCCGAACAGATCCTCGATCGACGGCAGAATTGCGTCAAGAGGATGAGATTCGAACGAGGACGCACCGCTGCCAGTCTTCTTGGGCGGCACCCAGAACGGGAACGGCTTCCCACTCTCCAGGTTCAGCTGGATCATCTCTACTATGGTCAGGGAATGCAACTGCTTCCACCGTCCAGTCTGCAACAACTGGGAGATGTAAGCCAGGATCCCACGATACATCACAGCGTGAGTGTGGTCATCGTTCTTCTTGTCGTTCAGCACGACACCCAGCTCCACCTCACCAAGCATGGAAGGCGTACTGTACCGCTCGATCAAGTCGATCAGCATGGCCATCTCGATAGCGAACTTGGTGGCCCCGCGCATCCGCCGCAATTCCCCCCAACGCACCGACATCTGCCCGCACAATGGCCACTGTAGTGCACCGAGACCGGTGTAGGGCATTCCAGGCAATCCGAGGAAAGCCAGTATCCCTTCATTGTTCCGGCCGAGCGACGCCAGCTTCACCATCTTGACACTGCCGTTCCAGTTGACCCACCCAGCCAACAACAGCTGAATCGGCGACACCTCGCCGAGGTTGGTGATGTCGGCGTCGAGGAAAAAGATGCGCGCCTCAGGTGGCGTCTTCATCTCCTCAAGCTTGAGGCAGGCAGCGAACATGGCAGTTCCCTTGCCCTTCAAACGCGAAGGCTCAATCCCATACTCCGCACGAAGTCGCTGCGCCATCTCTGGTGTCAACACCTCGTCCATGACAAAGACCTTTGCCCCAGTTCCGCGCGCCGCAGCCTCCGTCTTGTTGTTGACTGTGCACTCAGCTGAGTCATTCACCATGATGATGATCTGATTGAGCGTGAATCCAGCCTGCTGCGCATAACCACCCATCGCTCCCATCTGGGGTCCTTCATCCCGAGCTGGCACGACGAGGATGTCAGTGGGCAGGATCTTACCCTCCACATCCTTTGCCTCCTCATACCCGAGATGTCTCACCGCCGTATACTTTTCTCCTGTTTCATCTTGCATGGTCCCCTCCTTTTATGGGTGTTTCGTTGTCACTTAGTAGTCAGGAGCAAAGCACTCCATAACCACCTTCGTAACAACGAACCTACCCCCAAGCCCGTAGTGACGCTCCAGCGTCTACTACCGGGCCAACCTCTCCCATAATTCCATAAAAAGCAGCTTCTGCGTGGTAAACAATCCCCTATTCTCCATAATCAACCCCATCAGTTCACCAGTCTTGCCCAGAAATATGTAGGCCACCTTGCCGCCATAAATCATAATGTAAGTTGGCGTTCCTTCAATCGCCTTGATCCACTTCCGTTCATCTAATCCTGCCGTCGACCCATGTGAGCCAATCGCGATTGTCTTCACCGCAATACCCGCAGCAATTCTTTCCGCAGTATAATTTGGGAACGACGCGTAAAGCCCAGCATCACGCACCGCACTCGACGAATAAACATAGTATTCCTTGACCTGCTCCGCCACCATCGTTTCCAATATATCCTCTAAAATCGTCCGCACTCCCTCTAACCCCTCATACATCCTAGCCGCTGGGTGTTTATCACCATTGTCATAAAGCGACTCAAGTTCCGGCACCATGTTGTCGAGCGCCGCATTGGCCCTCGTCACCGCCCTACTTCTCTCTTCTGCCAACTCTCTTAACTTCTCAGGTGGCGCCGCTACAAAATACTGCCGCGTCTTTTCATTATAATACCTAGCTAAACCGCTCGTTTGCAGCGCTTTAAGCAAATCAAACACCGTTCCACGATTTAGCCCAACGGCCACCGCCATCTGCCGCACGCTTGACGGGCCTTCCTTCAACAAAGCAAGGTAAATTCTGGCCTCTTTTTGGCCTAACCCTAGCTCAATCAAAATTAATTCATAGGTTTCCATAAGACAAACTTACCGCAAATAAAGAGACCTGTCAATGAAGTTATTGACAGGCTAAACTCTTCACTTATCTACAATTCATTAACCTTTTCTCTCAAAAACTTCCTCCGCCCTTTTTAGCTCATCCAAAGTATTGACACCCATTACATCTAACGGGTCAGCTGCTGCCGTCATAATCGGCCTGCCTTCCGCTACTGCCAAGGAAATAACATCAGTTAAGTACAATTCACCGCTGGCGTTCTCAGTATCCAGCTTCGGCAACTGCTGCCACAACCAAGCACAAGGAAAGGCATAAAGGGCTGGATTCACCTCTCTAATCTCTCTTTCAGTCTCCGAACAATCCTTCACTTCCCGAATATCCTCTACTTCCCCCTTACTCCCTCGTAATATCCTTCCCCAACTCTTAAACGCATCATACGGGGCTTCATAATTAGGCACCGTACTGGTCAACATCGCCACCGAATCAGGCTGTTCGTCATGCAATTTCACCAATTCTACCAATGTCGACGCTGGAATAAACGGATGATCGCCATACAAAACAACTACCGAGTCAGCACCGGCAATCACCTCTTTAGCCTGCAAAACAGCGTGCCCTGTTCCCAACTGTTCAGTCTGCACCGCATAATCACAAACATCGCCGAGTGTCGTCTTAAACAACTCCAAGGAATCCGGCGCGACCACCACAATCGGCCTGGTGTCGACCTCACTCTTAACCACACTATCGATAAGATGGGCAATCATCGGCCGGCCACTAATCGGTATAAGCGGCTTAGGCACCTCAACACCCATCCTTTTACCCTTCCCAGCAGCCAAAATTACCACTCTCGTTTTATTCATATTGGCCGCATTGTACAGGCTTTTACAATAAACCGCAACACAAAACAGGCCTCTCGGCCTGTTTTATTCTTGCAAAAAGGTTCTTTGTCCTGGCGACGACCTACTCTCGCCAACTCTGACTACCATCGGCCCATGCAGGCTTAACGACCGTGTTCGGGATGGGAACGGGTGTGACCCTGCGGGAAGTGTCACCAAGACAAAAAATCCTTTTACAGTTTGCATTGTGTAAACGATTGTTGAAAATGAACCATTATTGTCTGGCCAAGATGGCTAAGTTGATTCAAGGCTAGGAAACAGATGAGCATCAGCCGAGGCGACCTTTTGTGGTCGTTGAGGCTGAGCGGAGTCTGTTGACAACGCCTTGGAGCAACTTGGGCCGTCTTGTTAACAATAAGTGAATGGAGAGTCATGATCTATTAGTACCGCTCGGCTGCACATCTTACGATGCTTTCACCTGCGGCCTATCAACCAGATCGTCTCTCTGGGATCTATGATGATTAATCTTCAGGTCGACTTCGCGCTTAGATGCTTTCAGCGCTTATCCGAACCAGACTTCGCTACCCAGCTAGTGCCCTTGGCAGGACAACTGGTACACAAGAGGTCTGTCCATCCCGGTCCTCTCGTACTAGGGATGGGTCCTGTCAATCATCGTCGTGAATAGTAGATAGGAGACCGAACTGTCTCACGACGTTCTGAACCCAGCTCGCGTACCGCTTTAATTGGCGAACAGCCAAACCCTTGGAACCTTCTCCAGCTCCAGGATGCGATGAGCCGACATCGAGGTGCCGAACCTCCCCGTCGCTGTGGACGCTTGGGGGAGACTAGCCTGTTATCCCCAGAGTAGCTTTTATCCGATGAGCTTCCGCCGGCCTATTTCGCACGGTCGGATCACTAGCTCCTACTTTCGTATCTGCGCGGCGTGTCGGCCTTGCAGTTAAGCATGCTTATGCGCTTGCACGTCCAGTCCGATTTCCATCCGGACTAAGCATACCTTTGTGAACGCCTCCGTTACATTTTGGGAGGCGACCGCCCCAGTCAAACTACCTACCAGCCACTGTCTCAGTTTCCGGATTCACGGAAACCAGTTAGGATTCACAAAGCACAAGGGTGGTATCTCACTGGTGCCCGAAGGCTCCCACCTATTACTGAACATGTGTATCATGAACCCAATGGCAAGCTGTAGTAAAGCTTCATGGGGTCTTTTCGTCTAACTATTCATAGAGAGCATCTTCACTCCCCTCGCAATTTCGCCGAGTACATCGTCAAGACAGTCTACAAGTCGTTATGCCATTCGTGCAGGTCGGAACTCACCCGACAAGGAATTTCGCTACCTTAGGACCGTTATAGTTACGGCCGGCGTTCATCCGCGCTTCAGTCGAAAGCTTCGCCTTGCGGCTAACCCCCTTCTTTAACGTTCGGACACTGGCCAGGCATCAGCCCCTATACTTTGCCTTACGGCTTCAGCAGGGACCTGTGTTTTTGATAAACAGTCGCTTGTAGTCGTGCGCTGCGGGTCACTCCCTCCCGGGAGCAACCAGGCCTTATCCCGAAGTTACGGCCGCTGTTTTGCCTAGTTCCTGAACGATGTTTCTCTCGTACGCCTTAGTGCTTTCACACCCATCTACCTGTGTCGGTTTACGGTACAGGAACATATTGCTTAACCTTACGAGGCTTTTCTTGGTTCACGTTTCGCTCCTCTCCTCCCGCTTGCGCGAAAGTCGCGATAATCAAAGGCCCTATGACATGCGGATTTGCCTACATATCAACCTCTGACTCCCAGCGCTATAGCCATAGAACGCAGGAACCTTACATGAACGTCCCCCCATCAGAAACAATAAGTTGTGCAGGAATATTAACCTGCTGTGCATCGATTACGCTTTTCAGCCTCACCTTAGCTCCTGACTAACCCACAGACGATTTTCGTTGCTGTGGAAACCTTAGATTTTCGGCGGACGGGGTTCTCACCCGTCTTTATGCTACTCATGCCAACATTCTCACTTCGCAACGCTCCAGCGGACCTCACGATCCACCTTCAGCGCAGATGCGAATGCTCTCCTACCGCTTGATGATTCCGAAGAATTATCAAGCCCTCAGCTTCGGTATGTCATTTAGCCCCGGTACATTTTCGGCGCAAGGAAACTTGACCAGTGAGCTGTTACGCTATCTTTAAAGGATGGCTGCTTCTAAGCCAACCTCCTGGTTGTATAAGTCTCCTCACCACCTTTCACACTTAATGACAATTTAGGGACCTTAGCTTGAGATCTGGGCTGTTGCCCTTTCGACCGATGGAGCTTCGCCCCCATGGTCTGACTGCCGGGAACACACACTGGCATTCGGAGTTTGGCTAGACCGTCTACCTTGCGGCGACAAGTCCAATCAGTGCTCTACCTCCAGTATGCTATTAACCGACGCTAGCCCAAAAGCTATCTCGGAGAGAACCAGCTATTACCCAGTTCGATTAGAATTTCTCTGCGAACCACATGTCATCCCCAAGTTTTGCACAGCTTGTGGGTTCGGACCTCCACGACCTGTTACAGTCGCTTCATCCTGCACATGGTTAGGTCACCGGGTTTCGGGTCTTATGCGTGCCACCAAGCGCCGATTAAGGCTCGCTTTCACTCTGGCTCCGTCCCGTAGGACTTAACCTAAGCGGCACACATAAAGTCGTTGGCTCATTCTTCAATAGGAACGCTGTCACCCAAACCTTGCGGCTCAGGCTCCAACTCCTTGTAAGCAATTGGTTTCAGATTCTATTTCACTCCCCTCTCGGGGTTCTTTTTAGCTTTCCCTCACGGTACTTGTTCACTATCGATCAAGAAACGTATTTAGTCTTACCACATAGTCGTGGCAGATTCCGACAGGATTTCACGTGTCCCGCCGTACTCAAGACTCCGCACAGTAATGTTACACGAAACTTTCGCGTACAGGACTATCACCTTCTTTGGTCGAGCTTTCCAGCTCATTCCACTAGAATCAGTAATCATTACCGCCAACTAACAGTTTGGCACGCACAGAGCTTACAACCCCTTCGTAACAACGGCTGTTACCTTTCACATAATCTGTGCCTTCCCGAAGGAAAACGACGATAAGTTTCATTACGAAGGTTTGGACTGTTCCCATTTCGCTCGCCACTACTTTGGGAATGTAATCGCGACTCATCATCTCGCGCCTCGAAGCATCGAGGATCGAGATGAGAGTCGTAATCGTTCTTTTCTTTTCCACTGGCTACTGAGATGTTTCACTTCACCAGGTGCCTGACATACGCCTATGTATTGAGCGTATGACGACGGGGCATTCCCCCCGTCAGGTTTCCCCATTCAGAGATCTCCGGGTCAACGGTTGTTGCCACCTCTCCGGAGCTTATCGCAGGCTACCGCGTCTTTCTTCAGCGTTTCTTGTCATGCCATCCACCAATTGCCCTTATTACTCTCCATTCACTTATTGCCCACGACCAACTTGATGGAACAAGCGGTCATGAATATAAGTAATTCATTTTCAATTTAAGCAGAAATTTCTGAGTTGAGACTAGTTTGGTTGCGGAGCAAGCCAAGCTCTTGAAGCTTAGTTAATACTAAGATGAAAGAGTTGGCGCAGCAACAAGACCAAAATAGGCCAAGTCAGAATATTTCTGAATCGTTTAATGCCGTATTCAGTTGTGAACGATCATTGCAAAATGGCTCGCTTACCCTGGAAAACTTGTCCCAGACATGTAAGTGAACTAGCGGCGAAATAGTAACGAATGCTGGCTCTACTGTCAAGCATTCCCCCTCACAACCAAAAACCGCTTGCTTATCCTGTTATTATTGGCTAACATTAGCTATTGAGATTTTTTACCACCGACGCCACCTCATAAGCATCACCATGGCCCAGCGAACCCAAATATGAAGCCACCGTCGCCTCGTTGCTCCCCTTCCGTAAATTCCTAAACATCCGCCGCTTAGTCGTTTCCCGCATAATCCGACAGTGAGGAAAATGTTCCCAACCCAACAAATCGACGCCACTCGCCAGCGTACTAATCGTCACTTTCTGGGGATGCAACCACAACCTTAATTCCTGACCAAGCCAATCACTAATTTGATATAACCAACGCTTTAATTCTGACCTATTGGCCGACAACAACACAAAATCATCTGCGTAACGAATATATTTCTTAACTCCGAGCTTCTGCTTCACAAACCAATCAAGCTCACCAATCGACCAATGCAGAACACCGAGTAATCTTCATGTTAAAAGCTATCGCCCGACACTCTCGTTTTAACCAGTAGCCAAAACAATTCTC
>JAGVNL010000027.1 GCA_020053275.1 bacterium | reverse complement strand
TATCGAACAGCAAGGCAAGGAGGACAGCGCAGGAACGAGAATCGAAATGTAGCCCGCTGATGCGGGAAACCCCGTCCCGTAAGGGCGGGGAGCGTCATTATGTTTCCATGGCATCAACTAGGTTATCCCAAGCATCTTCGAGTTCATCTTCGTCATATCCTTTAGTGCGCCTAATGAAATAGCTTTTGTTGGTGAAACCTTGTTTTGCTCGGAGGAGTTCGGCTGCTGCCCAAGCGGCGGTGCCTTTTTTGCAACTGTCGCGATATTCCATTAGCCTGGCCTGCTCTGCTGGCTTTGACCATTCAATATAAATGCGTGGGTCTTTTAGAACTTCTGGTTGTGCTGGATGAGCATATTCTTCTACTGTGACTTGTGCGGCTTCACCTGGCCGGCGTAATTTGTGTGGTGTAGTAGGTTCTGGTTTTATGGCTGTGGCTTCTTGTTTTATTTTACCTTGTAGAATATCTAGTTGTTTGCGAGCTGCTTTGTCGAACTCGTTCCAGCGTTTGAGTGTTCTCGTGTCAACTTTATCCGGTACTTTTGTGACTTCGGTATTTGAGATGATTTGTGTAAGGTATGGGATAAGCGCTGCGCGTTCGTTGTCAGTGATGTTGGCTGGTAACTCCGGCAAGCCATTTTTGATAACATCCATTACTTCTTTGGAGAAGGTATCAATGTATGTTTGTTGATCTCTGACTTCCTGTTCCCAGGTTAAGCGGAGCACTTCGCGTTCAGCTTGATTTTTAAGTACATCTTCTAGCTCTGGTGATCTGGCTATGGCGAGTAGATTGTCTAGAGCTTGTTCATTAGTTTGAGCAAATATGCGTTTATAGAATGGCAGTTTTTGTTTTGCGATATCTCCACTGCCAGCTTCTGTATCCTTCCATTCATCAAACCAGGCTGCTAGTCCGCGAGAACCTTCGTCGACATTTTCTGGAAGTGATGGGATTTCTTGGCGTTGAATTTCTGTTAGTTGTTTCAATTCTTTTCTTATTGCTGATAATATTACTTGATAATCGGCATTGATGTGTTCATTTAATCTTTCGATTTGAACGACTGCTGCGGCAGCTTGAGCTTTGTCTCCCATGAATGCTAGGGATTTGTTGTAAAGATCTCGTGACTCCCACTCAATAATAGAGAGTTTATCAATTCGTTCTTTCACTTCTGGTCTGATATTCGGTGGTTCTGGTTCGAATTTAGCTAGATAGTCTGTAGCTTCCTTACGGGCAGCTTCAAGCTCGGCGATCTTTTCACGACCGGCGAGTGTGCGTTTGTCTTGGGCAGCGATTCGTGCGTCGAGAAGCTTGATATCCTTTTTAGCCCGATTTATTTCTGCCATTTCATCGGAGAGATCTTCGTCTATAGCCTGTTGGTCGAGTTCTTCTGGTGTGTAGACTGGTTTTGGAGCTTCTTTTTTTTGTGCAGCTGGAGCTTTTTCAATGATGACAGTTTTTGCTGCTTGCCTGTCTGGCGGGATATGGGTTTGTACTTCGGTGAGCTCTTTATCGATGGTTTTTAATCTGGTTTGGATGTCGCGATGAGCTAGGAACTCTGGTTCCATGGCTAGCAATAAAGCTCGTTCGGCGAGAATCTCATCTCTTCTTAATTTGGCCGAGGCAGCTGCTTGAATGATCCTATCCTTCCATTCCTGACTGCCGACTACTGGTTCTAGTGGTCGTGCTGGTTGCGGAGCTTTTTCTTTTGGTGCCGCCGTCGCTTGCGCTTCCTTTTTAGGTTGACCGATGCCGAATTTCTTCATCCGTTCTTCTAGGTATGTTTTTTGTTCGAGTAGCTGTAGAAAGAGGCTTTTTTCTTGTTCTGTTTGGTCTGCGTCGGCTATACCATTAATGTTTGCTATTTGTTCATCAACTCGAGGTAGAATATCTTCCGATTCAATACCTGTTATGTGATATAGAGCAAAGTCGCTTCGTTCCTGTTCGATTTTGAGCTGTTCCTCTAACATGCGTTGTTCTCGTGGTGGTTTGCTTTTTATTAAAGCGATTGCACCTTCTGCATCGTGATAGTCTTCAAGACATTGATCATAAAAGCGTGCCCGCTGTTCTTCGGCTTCTTGTGCTATTCTCTCTATTCGTTCAACTGCGGTTTCTGATGGTCGTGGTGGTTGCGGAGTTTTGTCTTGTTTTGCCATAGTCCAAATTATAGAATATGCACAGTATATCATGGATAGTGGTATTTTGGCTGTGTATAGCTTTGCCCGTCAGCCCCTTGCTAGAGGTGGGATTTTGACTTAGAATGCTGCCACTATGTCTTTTCGCTTGCATTTGCCCAAAGTGTCCGTGTCTCGTGCTACTCGTCAGAGTATTACCCGAGTAGGTGCGATTTTACTCTTACTAGTTGTGACTGGTCTGACGGCCTTCCCAGCGCCATGGAATAACGCCATGGGAGCAGTTAGGAATAAGATAGGCTGGAGCTTGCCGAATATTCCAGATAATGGCTTTACTCTTGGGCTTGACCTTGAGGGTGGTGTCCATTTGGTTTACGAGGCGGACATGAGCAATATTCCAGCAGCAGATCGTGATAGTGCGCTGAGCGGCATTCGTGATGTGATTGAACGCCGAGCTAATTCTTTAGGTGTAAGTGAGTCGCGCGTTGAGACGACGATTGCCGACGGTCATTACCGGGTGATTATTGAATTGCCGGGGATCCAGGATGCAGCAGAAGCCACTAAGTTGATTGGTGAGACTCCAGTGCTGCAGTTTAGGACACCAACCAAGGCAGTAGCGACGACTGCTACGGCGGAAGAACAGGTAAGGATTGATGCTGAACAAAAAACACAGCGGAGCACCGCGGTTGATGTGCTGGATCGTGCTTTAGCTGGTGAAGATTTTGCAGCTTTGGCAGGAGAGTTCTCGCTAGATGCTGCAACCAAGGACGCTGGCGGCTATGACGGATTCGTGGCAGCTGATGACAGCGTTTATGCTGATTTGATTAAGACTTTTACTCGTAGGACCAGGGTTGGTGTTGTTAAGGGATTGTACGAGAATGGGTCGACGATCAATGTAGTTAAGTACATTAGCCAGGGGAGTGATACAACGGTTGAGGCTTCTCATATTTTGGTTTGTTTCACTGGGGCTTCGCGTTGTACCGAAACGAGAACAAAGGAGGAGGCGAAGACGATTATTGATAGTTTGAAGGCGCAAGCAACAACTGAAAACTTTGCCGATTTGGCCAAAGCAAATTCTGACGAACCTGGTGCTGATACCTCGGCTGGGGCGCTTGGTACTGTCAAGAAGGGCATGATGGTACAGAGTTTTGAGGATGCCTTGTTTGCCATGAAGGACGGCACGGTTTCTGAGGTGGTGGAGAGCGAGTTTGGTTATCATATAATCAACCGCGTAAGCTCAAAGAACATTCCAACCTACGAGTTGAGTCACATTGAAATGCCTTGGACAACGCTGTCTGATGTTGTGAATAGTGACCCGTGGGAGAATACTGAATTGTCGGGCAAGCACATTAAGTCCGCTGGAGTCGCCTTTGATCAGCAAACAAACGCGCCTTACATTGCGTTATCGTTCAATGCTGAGGGTGCTGATTTATTCGGCAAGTTGACTGAGGCTAATGTTGGCCAGGTGATAGGCATTTTCTTGGACGGTGAACCGGTGACTACACCAGTTGTCAACCAAGCGATTTATGGCGGAACCGCCCAGATTACCGGTAACTTTACGCTGGTGGAGGCTAAATTGACTGCCGAACGGCTGAACGCTGGTGCCTTGCCAGTACCAATTAATGTATTGAGCCAGCAGACGATTGGCCCGACGCTTGGTCAGGCGTCACTTGATGCCAGCCTTAAAGCGGCCTTCATTGCCTTCTTGCTCATCTCACTATTCATGGTCTTGTATTACCGTTTGCCTGGTTTCATGGCGATTGTCGCTTTGCTGATTTACAGCACTATCAACTTAACGCTTTACAAGATATTTGGTGTAACAGTTACTTTGTCTGGTATTGCAGGCTTTGTGTTGTCGGTTGGTATTGCTGTCGACGCGAATGTGCTGATTTTTGAGCGCCTGAAGGAAGAATTGTGGAGTGGTCGCGATTTACCAACGGCGATTGAGGAAGCTGTAAAACGAGCTTGGCCTTCCATTCGTGATGGTAATGCAACGACGCTGATTGCTACTTTCATTCTGTTTACGATGGGAACCAGTTTTATTAAGGGCTTTGCCTTGACTCTGATGATTGGTATCTTCGTGTCGTTGTTCTGTGCCTTGGTGATTACTCGTTCGTTACTGATGGCAGTCAGCCGCCCTACCGCACTCAAAAAGCGTTTGTTCTTCCTTGGTCTCAAATAATCGTATGAACAATTTTAACTTGCAGATCATTAAGCACTCCAAGATTTGGCTGGCCATGTCTGGTACAATCGTCGTTTTGGCGGTGGTGTCGTTCATCGCGTTCGGCCTAAACCCTGGAATCGACTTCACTGGTGGCGGCTTGATTTCTCTACGGTTTGATGTACCAGTTGAACAAACTCAGATTGTTAAAACAGTAACTGATTTAGGCTACGAACCAATCGTGCAGCAAGCAGATGACGGGTCGACTTTGATTCGTGTTCGTCCTGTTAGCGAAGAAGAACATCAAGCAATTTTGACTGCACTGCGAACTAGTGGTGGGAACCTTGAGGAATTGCGTTTTGATTCAGTTGGTCCGACTATCGGAAGGGAATTAGAGAAAAAGGCGACGACGGCGATTGTTCTGGTATTGGCAATTATTGGTTTATATATCGCTTGGGCATTCCGCCGCGTGTCACGGCCAGTAGCGTCCTGGAAATATGGTTTGATCACTTTGGTGACCGCTTTTCACGATGTGGTGATTCCGGTTGGAGTCTTTGCTATCTTGAGCCATTTCTTCCATTACCAGGCTGATACAGCTTTTGTAGCAGCATTGTTGACGATTCTTGGTTATTCAATCAACGACACAATTGTGGTGTTTGACCGAACTCGTGAGAATTTGCATCGCCATCGTCATCAAGGCACAACATTTCCTGATACCGTCAATAACAGTGTGAACGAGACTCTAGCTCGATCAATGAACACTACTTTGGCGACATTCTTGCCAGTGTTGGCGATTGTCATCTTTGGTGGTGTGTCGACGAGGCCATTCGCTATTACGCTGTTGGCTGGTATTTTTGCCGGTGCTTATTCGTCAGTCTTCTTAGCAAGCCCGTTGCTGGCTATGAGCGAGAAGTGGAACTGGTTTAAAAAGTAGAGTTTTATAAGATGAATTGTGAATTGCACAGGGCGGGGGATTGTTCCTCCGCTTTTGTGTTATAATAGTTGTATCTATGAATACTACTGAACCTACACTGACCGATATCTATTCTTTCATGCAGAAAATGCAGGGAAGTATAACAGGCATGCAGGGAAGTATAACAGTGATACAGGGTAATATAACCGAAATGAAGGCTGATATTGCGGTCATCCAGAATGATATTACTGGGATGAAGGCAGAAATGACTGGCATGAAGGGAGAGATTTCTGAAATTAAAGAGAAGATGGCAACTAAAGAAGATATTAAGGCTGTTCGTGATGAAATGACTGTAATGAAGGAGGACTTGGAAATAACGCAGAATCAAATTTTGGAGGTAATGGATGAAAATTTTGTTACTAAAGATGAGGCCAGGAAGACTGAGTATAACTTGATAGCGCATATTGAGGGTTTAGCTGGTTTGTCTAAAACAAATGAGCAGGAAATAATCATGACAGGTAATCATATTGCTAGAGTTGAAGAGAGGGTAAGAATTTTAGAACTAGCTTAAAAATATGCTTGGAATTGTTCTCAATCTTCCGCCGTTTCTAGCTCATTATTTTGCGACTACTGCGCCGTTGACAATTGCTTCACAGGCGTTACTGGTGGTTGGTTGGGTGCCAATTTTTGGGGTACTGATTTGGGGGTTTATTGAGATTTGGGTAGATCATAAGCAGGGTCAATATAATAGTCATATTGAATGGGTATTGCTGAATGTAAGCGTGCCAACCGGGGCTATCAATACGCCTAAAGGAATGGAGAACTTCTTTAACAACATTGCTGGTTCTAAGTCGGCGATTACTTGGAAGGAAGCAAAATTGTGGGGTAAGTTTCAGGCGTATTTCAGTTTTGAGATTGTTGGTAGTGAAGGCGATGTAAAGTTTTATATTAGAACGCCAGTCAAGTACCGCGATTTGGTGGAGGCAGCTTTGTATGCGCAGTATCCAGAGGCTCAGTTAGTTGAGGTCGAGGATTATGTTGATAAGGTTCACGATCATTATCCAAATGACCATACGGCCGTGTTTGGCAGTGAGATGAAGCTAGCTAAGCCGAGTTACTATCCAATCCGAACTTATGTTTCTTTTGAGCACATGGGCGAGAAGGACATGCGGTTTAAGGATCCATTACATAATATAATTGAGGTCTTAGGCAAGATGCGTAAGGACGAGCATTTTTGGATTCAGATTATTATAATGCAGCCGGACGAACAGGAATGGGCCAAGGAAGGTGAGAAATATTTGGACAAGTTAATGGGCAAGGAAGAGAAGCATAAGGAAAGCATGATTGGCAAGGCAATGTCTGGTGCTGCATGGCTACCAAACCAAATATTAGCGCAATCGGTGGGGCTTGATTTGCTAGGTACTGGCGGTCATGGAGATGAGAAGAAAGATGATTTTAGAATGTTTAGAATGACGCCAACGGAGCGCTTGGTGTCCGATGCAATTGCTGAAAAGATTAGTAAGATTGGCTGGCAAACTAAGATTCGTGTTCTTTACTCGGCGTCACATAAGCAATACCGCAAGCCGTTGATTGCCGCCATGCTTAAGGGCATGTTTCATCCTTTTGCGCATTTGAACATGAATAAGTTCAGCATGCATGATCATGCCACGCCAAAGGATGATTACTTCTGGTTAGAATGGGAGATTTATCACCGAATGCATAATTTGGTGCATCGTTATAAAACACGACAATTGGGCAGTGGCGCAACTCCTTATTATTTAAACTCTGAGGAGTTGGCTTCGCTCTTTCACTTTCCGGCCGCAGATGCCCGGACACCTATTTTGGCAAATTCTGGAGCCAGGCGCGGTGAAGCGCCGCTTGAATTACCGTTTGCGGCGGAAGGCGCAGATGATCTGCACGATTGGCAGGGGCAGAATAAAGCAAAAATTGCTACTGAATATGAGGCGACTACACCAGCACCTTTGGTTGTACCAACACCGCACTCATCAGTTTCTGCTCGTACAGTAGTAGCCTCTACACCTGTGGTGGATGGTTTTATGCCGCAACCTGGTAGGCCAGCGCCGTTGCCACCTGGTTTGTCATTGGCGGTTGAACCGATTACTGATGACGATGACGCGCCAGCTAACTTGCCTGTACTTTAGAATCTATGTCGAATCGTTATCCGCACGAGCATGAGCAAGATGTTATTTATTTTGGCAAAACTAATTTTCGCAACGCTATGCGGAAGTTTGGCGTCAAAACAGATGACAGGCGACGGCACATGTATATTATTGGTAAGACTGGCATGGGTAAGACGACCTTGCTTGAAAACATGATTTTGTCTGACATCTATGCTGGGCATGGTTGTTGTTATGTTGATCCGCATGGTGATACCGCAGAGCGTTTGTTGGATTACATTCCTTCTTGGCGTATTAATGATGTGGTTTATTTTAATCCAGCAGATACTAATCACCCGATTGGGTTTAACATTTTAGAGAAGACAGAGAGCGCAGCACAGATTGATGATTATAATAGTAAAGTCATGTCGGCTTTGATGTCGATATTCAAGAAGGTGTGGGAGAATGTGTGGTCTGCTCGCATGGAGTATATTTTACAGAATACTATTTTGGCTTTGCTCGATACTCCTGGGACGACGCTGCTTGGTGTTAATAGAATGTTGTCGGATAAAGATTATCGGACTTCTATTATTCAAAATGTACAAGATCCAGTGGTCCAGCAGTTTTGGTTAAAGGAATTCGCGGCTTATGATCAGAAGTTTGCCAGTGAAGCGGTGGCGCCAATTCAAAACAAGATTGGTCAGTTGTTGACGAGCACAATTATGCGCAACATTGTGGCGCAGTCGCGATCCGCTATCGACTTCCGGGAGATCATGGATAACCAGAAGATTTTAATTGTTAACCTGTCAAAAGGCTTGGTTGGCGAGGATGTGATGCGAATTCTCGGTGGAATGTTGGTGACTAAGTTGTATATGTCGGCGATGGAACGGGTTAATGTACCAGAAGAAGAACGGCAAGATTTTTATCTCTATGTCGACGAATTCCAAAATTTTGCGGTGGAGTCGTTCGCTGGTATTTTGTCTGAAGCGCGTAAATATAGGCTGAACTTAATCATGGCGCACCAGTATATTTCACAGCTTGATACCAAAGAAAGTACGGCAGTTCGTGATGCTGTGTTCGGCAATGTGGGCAGCATGATTATGTTTAGAGTCGGTTCGCCTGACGCTGAGTTTTTAGAGAGTGAGTTCATGCCTCGTTTCTTGCCTGAGGATTTGATTAACTTGCCAAAGTACAGTATTTATTTGAAGTTGATGGTAGATGGTATTACCAGTCAGCCGTTTTCCGCACAAACATTGCCGGCAATTTCACAGAAAACCGGGAGTCGCGAAAAGGTGATTGAACAATCACGGGAACGGTTTGGCGGAAATAGAAAAACAATTGAGGAACATGTGATGGTCTGGAGTGGTTTTGATCCGAATGTGAATGTGGCGGATCAGCTGAAGAAGGTATCGGACCAAAAGAAGGAGGACAAGAAAGCACGGTTCAGTCATGAGTATGAATGTACCCGTTGTAAGAAGACTTTTGGTTTGCCGGTTGAGCTTGATAGATCGCGACCAATTTATTGTGAAGAGTGTCACCCGATTGTGATGGAGGAGCGGAAGAACGGTAAGGTTAAGCAGGAAAAACGAGAAGAGACTAAACCGCGGGTTGTAGTGCCGCCAAGGATTGGCGGAGGTGTTATAGTGATTCGTGATGCAGGTGAAGCGATGAGTTTGCAGCGGTTAGAGCCAATACATGCTGAACCGGCGAGGGTGGTTGCACCAGTGATGGTTATGAAGGCGGTATCTTCTCAAGCTGTTGCAGCGACGCCAGAGGTACGGGCTGACGCTATGCTTAGTGTAAAAATGTCACCAACTGTGAGTGCGGCAGAACCAGTGCCGAGTGTGCCGAGTGGTGAAGGTGCGAGCAGAAGTCGTAATCGCCGTAAGCGAAATCGTGGCGGTGCCAAAGTAGAAGCTCCAAAGGTGGTGCAAGTTATGCCTGGTGAGCGAATGAGTTTTGATAACTAACGATTGGTGTCTTATGCAAACTCCGTTGCAACGAGAAGCTGCCGTTTGGCAAGATATTGAGTTGCTCGATTCCGGTGATAATGAAAAATGTGAACGGTATGGTGAGGTGGTGATGGTACGGCCAGAACCGCAGGCTTTGTGGGCCAAGGCAGCCAGCTCAGCTGGTCAGGGAACGGAAGGTGGGGTGTGGAAGCAGGCTTGGGCAACTTATACACGGACTGGTCGTGAGGGTGAGTGGGACATTGTGCGGCCGTTGCCACCAGCTTGGACTGTGGGTTGGGAAGATTTAACATTTCGGATTCGTACAACATCGTTTAAGCATACTGGTTTGTTTCCAGAGCAAGCGAGCAACTGGCAATATTTGCGGAGCGTGATGAAGCCTGGCATGAAGATGCTTAATCTTTTTGGTTACACTGGTGGAGCGTCATTAGCAGCCGCGAGTGCTGGGGCGGAGGTAGTGCATGTTGACGCTAGTAAAACGGCGGTAACTTGGGTTAAGGAGAATATTGAGCTGTCAGGTTTGGCATCGCGAACTGTACGGTACATTACTGATGACGCCATGAAGTTTGTGGCTCGTGAGGTACGGCGCGGTAATGTGTATGATTGTATTGTGATGGATCCACCAGCTTTTGGCCGCGGGCCAGAGGGTGAGCTGTGGAAGTTTGAAGAGCACTTGCCGCAACTGCTCGCGTTATGTACACAGATTCTGAACAAGGAACATGGTTATATTTTGGTAAATGCGTATTCACTTGGTTACCCAGCGTTGGCGATTGAGAACTTGCTTAGAACGAATATTCCGTTTGCGCAGAATTTTGCAGCAGTGGAGTTGACGCTTAAGGAGGCAACGGCGCGAGCCTTTGAATTGCCGACGGGGATTGTGATACGGGCTAGTTGGTAGAAGTAGGCTAAATATGCAGAACCCCCGACACACCAAGCGGTGCGCGGGGGCTCAGGTCAAGTAGGCGAGGCTACTTGAAGAAACGAGGCAGGATGCGACGGATGACGAACGGGCGCTTGCGAGGTGGCTGGTCGTGGCTGTTGTCCCGCATGGTTTGGAGCCAGTCGGGGCCGTCGAGGTCGAGGTCGGCGGGTGTTGGCGGTTCACTCTTCTTCTTCCCGCCGGTCAGCCACAGCGTGAGGATGAAGGCTGGGAGGAGGTAGGCTCCGAATCCCAGTAGGTTGGGGATCAGGTCGGGGTAGTCGGTCATTGCGTCTCCGAAGGTGCCAGTTTTACTGGCGGTTGGGGTGAATTGACGAGATTTAGTATAGCAAAAAATAGGCATATTGTCAAGCTAAACCTAGTAAAATGTTGCTAATTATAGCGAATATGTTAGAATATGGCGGTATGGAAATCCTCTACGAAGATAATCATTTGATAGCTGTGTCTAAACCGCATGGAATGTTGACGCAGGGCGACGAAACTGGTGATATTTGCTTGCTGGAGGAGGTCAGGAAGTTGATTAAGAATAGAGGAACCAAGCCGGGCAATGTATTTTTGGGTTTATTGCACAGGTTGGATAGGCCGGTTGGTGGCGTTGTGGTGTTTGCGAAGACGAGTAAGGGGGCGTCACGCTTGAGCGATCAGATTAGAATGCGGCGGGTAGAGAAGGTATATTGGGCGGTGTGTGAAGGGTCGCCGGCTGCTGCGATGGGTGAGGTTGTACAGTGGCTGGTAAAAGATGAGGCGACGAATACGGTGACGGCATACGGTGAGGAAGTGCCAGGTTCGGTGAAGGCGGAGCTTGGTTACAGAGTCCGTAAGACGATTGGGGAAGGCAAGAATAAGCTGTCGTTGCTGGAGATTAGGCCAAAGACTGGACGGTCGCATCAAATACGGGTGGCGATGGGAACGCTCGGCATTCCGATTGTCGGCGATAAAAAGTACGGGGCGCTTGTGATGCTGGACGGTAACATTGCGTTGTTTGCTCGGAGTTTTGGGTTTGATCAGCCGGTAACCAAGAAGCGTGTAATGGTAACCGCAGAACCGACCCTGCCGATTTTTCAGCAGTTTGTATGAAGTCCAAGGTAAGCGTGTTAGTTGGGTTGTCGGGTGGCGTTGACTCAAGTGTCAGCGCTGCTTTGTTGTTAGAGGCTGGCTATGAGGTGATAGGTGGATTCATGAAAAATTGGAGTGATGGAGCAAGTGATGAGAGTTGTGGTTGGCGAGCAGAAAGGCGAGATGCAATGGCTGTAGCGGCCAAGCTGAATATCCCGTTTCATACTTTTGATTTTGAGGAGGAGTATCGAGCTCTGGTTTACGAGTATATGATTGCCGAATATAAGGCCGGGCGAACGCCAAACCCAGATGTGCTGTGCAATAAGTACATGAAGTTTGCTTTGTTTTTGCGGGAAGCGGATAAGTTGGATTGTGAGTTTGTGGCCATGGGGCATTATGCCAGAGTAAGGCGAGATGCTGATGGAACGGCGCATTTGTTGGCTGGTGTCGATAAAAATAAGGATCAGAGCTACTTTTTGTGTCAGTTGACGCAGGCGCAGTTACAGCGAACGCTGTTTCCGGTGGGTGATTTAGAGAAGCCTGAGGTACGGAAACTGGCGCAAAAGTTTGATTTGTTGGTGGCGGATAAAAAGGATAGCCAGGGTATTTGCTTTGTTGGGCAGGTGAATATGGACGACTTTTTGCAGGCGCGAATTGAGCCGCATACTGGGAATATATTGACGACTGCTGGTCGGGTGATTGGCCAGCACCATGGATTTGAGTTTTACACGATTGGGCAACGGGGTGGTTTGGGGATTGGTGGTGGAACGCCGTATTATGTGGTTGAACGACGAGCTGAGACTAATGAAGTGATCGTGGCGACTGGCGCGGATGACCCGGCGCTTTATCGAGTTTCGCTTAGAGCTTCGGCTATAACCGAAACGATTGAGGGCAACTTGCAGAAGTATTTTGGCAAAAAAATAACGGCGCGGATTCGCTACCGTCAGCCGTTGGCTGCTTGTGTAGTTGTTGAGGCTCAATCTGGAGTATTGGAGGTTAAGTTTGAGGCGCCGCAACGGGCTGTGGCACCGGGGCAGTTTATTGCTTTTTATGATGGTGACGAGCTTTTGGGATCTGCGGTGATTGATAATTAGCACATTGCTTCCGTCAACGCGAGATTCGTCGCTCGCGACTGCCGTGTCTCCTGTTCCTAGCTCAAGGCCTCAGCCCAGAAACTCTTCAAAATTCGCTTCGACCGGTAAGAATATGCGGCGAGGCATGAGTTTCTCGGGTCGGCCATCGCGTCGTCACACGAGACACGACAGTCACTCGCCACGTCGGTCGCGACCG
>JAGVNL010000010.1 GCA_020053275.1 bacterium | reverse complement strand
CCCGATTCCAGACCTGACCCCTTTCCACATTTTGCGTTTTAATCAGCTACTTAAATAAACTAGCAGATTATGTTACAGTGCCAACAATCTATGACCCATTCTGCAGCCGCCAGTCGTGTCGCCAAGCTACGAGAAGCGATCGATAAATACCGTTATCAGTACCATGTTTTAAATTCAGCAGACATTTCGGAAGCTGCCCTCGACGCCTTAAAACACGAACTTTATACAATTGAACAAGAGTACCCAAATCTCATTACGCCAGAATCACCAACCCAACGCGTGGCTGGGGTCGCCCTCGCTAAATTCAACAAGGTGACTCACGCCGTACCCATGCTCTCCATGGAAGATGTTTTTTCCGAAGCAGAAATGGAGGAGTGGCTAGCGCGCATCGAAAAACTGTCAGAAGCAGCACAAGATTATTTAGTCATGCCAAAAATCGACGGCCTGGCAGTTTCCCTCGTCTATCAAGACGGCAAATTAGTCAGTGCCGCCACACGCGGTGACGGCAAAATTGGTGAAGATGTAACCATGAACATTCGCACCATCGAATCTATTCCACTTGAATTGCGCGAGGTCGTTCCCGGCCGTGTCGAAGTCCGCGGCGAAATATATATGCGCAAGGCCGACTTTGACGCCATGAACGCTACTCGGCTGGCTGCTGGGGAAGAGCTTTTCGCCAATCCTCGCAATATCTCTGCTGGCAGTATTCGTCAGCTTGATCCAGCCGTCGCAGCCAGTAGGCCACTGCGTTTCTTCGCCTGGCGTTTGGAATCCAACCTCGGTCAAACCACCCAGCAAGCCAGCCTAGAACGGTGTCAGCAACTCGGTTTTTCCACACCACCCTTCGTTCATGCCAAAGATTTTGCAGCTATCAAATCCTACTTCACGAGTCTTGGTACGGAACGCGCCAGTCTTGATTACTGGATTGATGGCGTTGTTGTTCGCGTAAATAATTCGCCGGCCTATGAATCACTTGGTGTGGTCGGCAAAACTCCGCGCGGATTGGTCGCTTGGAAATTTGCACCAGCCGAAGCCACTACAAAAGTAGTCAGCGTGGACTGGTTTGTTGGTCGCACCGGCGTACTCACCCCAGTCGCCACAGTCAATCCAACATTTATCGCCGGTACAACTGTTACTCACGCCACGCTCCACAACGCCGACGAAATCGCTCGTCTAGCTCTCAAGCTTGGTGATACCGTCATCCTCACGAAAGCTGGAGACATCATTCCAAAAATAACAAAAGTCTTGGCAGAATTACGCGACGGTAGCGAATTAACAATCGAACTGCCAGCTGTTTGCCCTGTTTGCAGCTCGCCAGTCATTCGCCGCAGTGGGGAAGTCGCCCTCGTCTGCAGCAACAAACAATGTTTTGCCGTCGCCAGCGAGCACATTCTTCACGCCGCTCGTGCCTTTGGTATGGAAGGCCTTGGTGGCAAAATTATTGAGCGCTTGGAGGAGGCTGGCTTGCTCAACAGTGCACCAGACATTTTCCGTTTGACCGTCGACGATCTAAGAAATCTTGACGGCTTCGGTGAGGTGTCGGCAAAAAAACTAATCAGCGAAATCGCTCGTCAGAAAACCATCAGTCTTGACGCCTTTATCTCGTCGCTCAGCATTCGTCATGTCGGCGAGGAGACAGCCTTTGCTTTAGCGACTCACTTTGGCACCCTCGCTTCGTTCATCGCCGCTGACCACAATTCATTATTGGCCGTACCAGATGTCGGGGAGACGGTCGCCGTCGCCATCCGCGATTTTTTGCACTCCGACTATGGCCAGAAACTCCTAGCCGAGTACCAAGAGGTCGGCGTTATTGTGAACGAAGCTAAAAAAATAGAACAAAAATTAGCTGGTAAAAAATTCGTGGTAACTGGCACGCTCACCACCATGGGTCGCGAAGACGCCAAAGACCGCATCCGTTTAGCAGGTGGCAGTGTGGCCGGCTCTGTCAGCCGCAACACAGACTTTGTTGTAGTTGGGCAAAATCCTGGCAGCAAAGCCAGCGACGCTCAAAAACTCGGCGTGCCAACCTTGTCGGAAGAGCAGTTTTTGCGTATTCTTAGGCAGTAATAGTATTCGTTTTAACCGTATCGAATTCGACACGGTTGAGTAGTCGAGTTTAAACCCATCGAATTCAATGGGTTTAAGCAGTAGTAATTGAATTCATAGTTTAAAGGGGTCGAATTCGACGCCTTCTAGCCGTTATCCAGGTATGAAGAAGATGTCTGTTCAGGGCATAGTTATAGGTCTTATGCCTAAGGGTAGTAATGATTTTATTTCCCTCACAGACATGTTGAGAGCCAAGGATGGCGATTTTTTTATCGCTGATTGGTTGAGAAATAGAAATACAGTTGAATTTCTAGGCATTTGGGAAAGCATTAATAATCCCAGTTTTAATTATGGCGAATTCGCCATAATTAAAAGTCAGGTAGGCTTAAATAGCTATAAAATAAGTGTAAAAGAGTGGGTTGAAAAGACCGGAGCAATCGGTTTAGTAGCTGCGGCTGGACGCTACGGTGGCACTTTTGCTCATCAAGATATAGCATTTGAGTTCAGCATGTGGATTAGCCCAACTTTTAAACTCTACCTCATCAAAGAATTCCAGCGTCTCAAAATAGAAGAGAATGAGCGGCAAGCTATCGGTTGGGACGCCAAACGCCTATTGACCAAAATCAATTACCGCATTCACACCGACGCCATAAAAGAGACGATTGTTCTACCGCAACAATTATCACCAAAGGACGCTAAAATAATTTACGCCAATGAAGCCGATGTCCTAAATGTTGCCCTCTTTGGCCTGACAGCTCAAGCCTGGAAAGCTAAAAACAAGGGCAAAGTTGGCAATATCCGTGATTACTCAGATGTGGTACAACTTGTCTGTCTGGCCAATCTCGAATCCCTCAACGCTGAGTTTATTCGTCAAGGCTGGCCGCAGGGCACACGATTGCTGCAGCTCAATACCACCGCCATTACTCAAATGCGGTCACTACTGGGTAACATTTCGCTCAAAAAACTGAAATAATTATGATAATCGATATCAACCACACAGCCAAGCTTGCCCGTTTGCAGCTAACAGACGAGGAAAAGAACAAGCTCGCAGATCAGCTGCCGGCAATTCTTGAATATGTCAGCCGTCTACAGGAAGTCGACACTTCAAAAATAAATACCAAAGCGTATTTTACCGACGCTGTAAATGTCTTCCGCTTTGACGAAGCTCAACCCGTACCGCCTGCCGAGCATAGCGCGCTCATTAACGCCTTTCCAGTTAGCGCTGCCGGTGCGTTGCAAGTCCCAGCCGTCTTCGAATAATTATGCAATTCTCTACCATCTCATCTATCGTCGACGCCATAAAGAGTGGCAAATCAACAGCCACTCAAATCGTTACCGATACCCTCGCTGATATTCACGCTCGTGATAGCGCCACCCTTGCCTTCCTCGAAACTTTTGACGCCGACGCCTTAGCGCAAGCAGCAGTCATCGACGCTCTCGTTAAAAACGGGGCAGCTTTGCCGCCGCTGGCTGGTGTTCCCGTCGCTATCAAAGACAACATGCTCTACGCTGGCCACACAGCCACCGCCTGCTCAAAAATTCTTGCCAACCATACCGCTGCCTATACCGCAACGGTTGTCGAGCGCCTCATCAACGCCGGTGCTATCATCATCGGTCGCACGAACATGGACGAATTCGCTATGGGTTCGTCTGGCGAATCATCAGCTTGGCAAAAAACGCATAATCCATGGGATTTAACCAAGACACCGGGCGGTTCCTCGAGCGGCTCATGCGTGGCGGTAGCGGCTGGCTTCGTACCAATCGCCCTTGGTTCAGAAACTGGTGGCTCGGTTCGTCAGCCAGCAGCGCTCTGCGGCATTGTTGGTACCAAGCCTAGCTACGGCCGTGTTTCGCGCTACGGCATAATCGCCCTCGGCTCGAGCCTCGATCAAGTCGGCACCTTCGCCCACACCGCAAACGACGCCGCCCTCGCCTTATCAATTATCGGCGGCCGCGACGAACGAGATGCGACCTCGGTTGATGGAAGGGGTCTCCCATGTCCTTCGTCCTTTGTTGGCCTGCGTGTTGGCGTACCAAAAGAATATTTCATTGACGGCATGGATGGTGAAGTGCGAGCTCGCGTCAACGAAGCGATAGATCTAATGCGTCAGCACGGCGCTGAGATAATCGATTTAAGTTTACCCTTGCAGCCCTACGCCTTGCCAACATATTACATAATCCAGCCAGCCGAGGCTGCTAGCAATCTTGGTCGCTACGACGGTTTGCGTTACGGAACGCGCGCCACAGGCAACCTTGAAGAAAGTTATTTTAACGCTCGCGGAGATGGTTTTGGCGCCGAGGCCAAGCGCCGCATAATACTCGGCACCTTCATCTTATCTGCCGGTTATTACGACTCCTACTACAAAAAAGCCCTAGCCGTACGAACCGCCATCCGTCAAGAATTTGACGACGCGTTTCAGCGCGTAGATGTCATTGCTTGCCCCACAACTCCAGGTGTAGCTTGGACGATCGGCGAGAAACTGGACGACCCAGTCGCCATGTACTTGGCGGACATTCTAACCGTTGCTGCCAACATTTCTGGCATTACTGGCGTTTCCGTACCCTGCGGTTTTGCCCACAATTTACCGGTCGGTCTGCAGTTCTTGGCCGGTGCCATGCAAGACGAGCAAGCCCTGGCCGCCGCTGCAGCTTATCAGTCGCTAACCTCATGGCATGAACAATATCCTCGGATTTAACTTTGAGATTGACTACACCAAGCTCGGCTTAATGGTGGTTGCTTTTGTAGTAATAGTTGTCGCTGTTTGGTATTCAATTTATCGCCTTCGTAGAGTTTACCGGCGTTGGCTCTTTGGGCGTGAAGGCGCGCAGATTAAAAAATCATGGACAGAGGTGGAGGCATTACTGGCGCGTAACGAAGACATGGCTAGCAAGTTAGCAATTATGCAGGCAGACACCGTGCTTGACCAAGCGCTAAAGCTGAGACATTTTCCAGGCGAGACAATGGCTCTGCGCCTCAAGTCTGCGGAGCGAAAATATCGTAAGTTGAATAATGTTTGGTGGGCGCATAAACTCCGCAATACCTTGTCTCACGAGCTTGGTTATTCGTTGCGTCGTGGTGAGGCACGGCGTGCCGTTGCCTCATTCAAAGCGGCTCTCATTGGCCTCGGAGCACTGTAATTATGATCCCGTATTTTTCCTGGACATCAATCATGGTTGGTCCATTTTCGTTCCAAGTCTGGGGCATCTTTGTTGCCCTCGGCTTTTTATTTGCCGCCTTCATGGCAGGGAAGCTGGCCAAGCACCGCGGTCTTAGTTCACATATAATCTACGACCTTACCATCTGGATGGTGCTGGCTGGTATGATTGGCGGCCGCCTTGGTCATGTCCTGTTTTACGATTTCCAATATTACCTAGCTAGCCCGCTAGAAATCTTCGCCATCTGGCATGGCGGGCTTTCTATATTCGGTGGTCTCATTGCTTGTGCCATCGTCGGCCTGTGGTTTTTGCGTCACCGTCAGGTGAATGTTTGGCAGTACGCGGATATAGCAATTTTTGGTTTACCATTCGGTATCGTTGTCGGTCGCCTTGGCTGTTTCCTCATTCACGATCACCCCGGCACTGCCACGCACTTCTTTCTTGGTGTACAATATCCGGGCAGCGTAGTCCGTCATGACTTTGGGCTGTACGAAATGCTTAACGGTGCAGGGATGGCCGTTGTATTTCTGTGGTTAGCTCGCAAAAAAGCAAAAACGGGCACCTTCGCTGGCGTCTTCAGCCTCTGGTACGGACTCTTCAGATTGCTCACGGATGGGTGGCGATTGGCTGATGTTCGTTATTTTGGGCTAACACCAGGCCAGTATCTCGGCATTATTTTGGCCATTCTCGGCCTTTGGTTGCTGTGGATAACTAAGAGGCGGAAAAAATAAAAGATGCTAACATGTACCAACTATCAACTCTAATTTTTGCATTATGTCTGACGAAACGATTGAAGTAACAGAACCAGCTTGCATCGAGCCAGTTGTTCCAGAGGAAGCCAAACAACAGTTAGGTTTTTTTGACGGTAACCCTAAGATGATCTTCGTCTTCGGTTTGGTGGCCGGCATTGCCCTCACCTACATTGGTGGCGACATTATGAACGGTGCCAGCCGTGGCGTCATCGCCGCAGCTCCTACTGTCATCGCTGACAACACTGACCCAGACCCAACACCACCAGTTGTTGCTGGCAAGCTCGCGGCCGTAACAGCTACAGATCACATCCGCGGCGACATCAAGAAAGCAAAGGTTGTCATGATCGAATACTCTGACTACGAATGCCCATTCTGCGGTCGTCATAACCCAACCATGCAACAACTTTCCGAAAAATATGGCGACGATGTAGCTTGGGTCCTCCGTCACTTCCCATTGTCTTTCCACCCAGAAGCCATGCCAGCCGCCAACGCCGCTGAATGTGCCAACGAGCAAGGCAAGTTCTGGGAGTTCACAGACATCATGTACGCCAACCAAGACAGCTTAAGCTCGGACTACTACGGCCAAGTCGCCGATCAGCTCAAGCTCAACCGCAACAAATTTGACGACTGCGTGAAAACCAAAAAATATCAATCAGTCATCGACGCCGACGCCGCCACTGGTCGCACCGCTGGCGTCAACGGCACACCAGCCACCTTCATTGACGGTCAGCTCATTTCGGGCGCCGTACCTATCGACACCTTCACCCAACTCATCGACGCCGCCCTCGCCAAGTAACAGTCAACACCTGGGGTCTTCAGCCCCCTGGTGTTGCTCCAAATAACTAAAAAAGAGTCTGCACTGTGCAGACTCTTTTCTATTCTCAATTATTTCCTTCGTGGAGCCTCATACCTATACGCTGGCCTATCTTCCTCATCCACCGTTTCTAAGCGGCGATAAGTTGGCAATGGGCGAGCAGACGGAGCTGGTCGGGCTGGATAACTTGGGCGAGCGTTAGTTGAGTCTCGTGTCGCACTGGTTGGCCGGGCACTTCCGTAGGCCGGGCGAGCACCGTACGGCTGGCTGGCTCGGGCGCCACCACCGTAGGCAGAGCTTCGGCCGGCTGGCTTGCCAGAGCGTTGCCCACCGCGAACAGGGCGACCGCGACCACCACCATGGCGAGAATCCTCGTCTCGTGGCACATATGCTGCGGCACGCGCAGCCGGCAAGTCTGTTGGCATCTTACCAACTGGCAACTTTCCGCGGATCAACCGTTCAATAGCGCGAATGTCCTGTTGCTGGTCTGGCGTGGCATAGGACACAGCCTTACCTTCCAAGCCGTTACGACCAGTTCGGCCAATACGGTGGACATAATCCTCAGAACTATCCGGCAAGTCAAAGTTAACAACCAAGCCAATACCGGTCACATCAATACCACGAGCAGCAATATCGGTCGCAACTAGTACGCGATACTTACCGCGCTTAAAACCTTCAAGCGCTTCCTTGCGTTGGTTGAGCGACTTGTTGGAGTGGATTTCAGCCGCCGTGTGCTTCATGGTGTGAATCGCGGAGCAGATTTTCTTGGCACCATGCTTGGTTCGTGAGAAAACAAGTACCGTGCCTTTAAAGTCGGCCAACATTTTCTCGAGTAAGCGCACCTTGTCTTCCTTGCGAACGATGAAGATTTCCTGAGCGACGCGTTCGGCGGCAGTACCAGCTGGCGCAACTTCCACACGAACTGGGAGTTGCATGTGCTTGCGGGCAATGTCGACGATGTCGTTCGGCATGGTGGCCGAGAAGAGCAAGGTTTGTCGCTCCTTTGGCACAGACACCAGAATGCGGTTAATTTGTGGCGCAAAACCCATGTCTAGCATGCGGTCAGCTTCGTCGAGTACGAGAATGCGCACTTCTGCCAAGGTTAATGTTTTCTGCTCCATGTGGTCGATCAAACGGCCGGGGGTGGCGATGATGACATGGGGCTTAGCCTTCAGCTGGCGAATTTGTTTTTGGATATTTTCGCCACCAATCAAGACGGCGGTGCGCATACCCATTGGCTTACCAATGCGCTGCAAAGCCTCGTCGACTTGTAGGGCAAGTTCACGCGTCGGCAAAATAATCAAACCACGACCCTTTTGCTGGGCTAGGCGTTGAATCATTGGAATACCAAAGGCGAGAGTTTTACCAGTACCAGTTTGGGCGATACCAATAATATCCTTACCGTCAATGGCGGCCGGGATAGACTTTTCTTGAATTGGGGTTGGGACTAGGAACTTGGCGTTGGTCAAAATGGTGAGGAGCGTGGGAGCGATACCAAGAGTTGAAAAACTCTTGGTCGCGACAACTGGCGCCTCAGCCGAGCTAAGCTCGGATGGGGTTGAAGTTAATACGGTCATAAATTGTCTTGATCGAACCGATGATCATGACAACTAGGTGTCGACCGTAAGGTTCAGGCCTACCGCGATTAATTAAGCGGTGGCAAAAATCAAGGCTGTAACTATAGCCTAAATCCAGCGAAATGTCAAAAAACTTATCGATTATTAGCGGTTTCCGGCACGAATCCAGGACTCTATTCTGGTAATCTCATGAGCGACGAGTTTGCCGTCATACTCGGCATTATGAGCGTGATTGCCGCCGTAACTGGCCTTTTTCTGGTCCAAATGCAAGCGAAACCTCACATTATCACCTTTTTCCTCAACATACAGGTGAAAACGGGGGTAAAGCCCGCTAGTCAGCCGCACCATCCAACTAGCCTCCTGGGTCACCGGGTCGACGCTATAACCATAACCCGCACTCCGCAGCACAGCCGTCGGGTTCGGGCAACTCACTTTTGGAATAACAATGTCCATATCTGGAGGTATTGTAGCACCTGATTCCACTTAGTGGAATCATCTTCCACTAAGTGGCGGGGGATTTGTTCGGTTTTCATTCGTAAACAAAGAGCGCGTCCCTGGGCCTGGCAGGCCGAGGAACGGCTTGCTCTTGGCCTCGCAGAACGCGCGAGTGTCACTCGGTGATGTTGGCTACTTCACCCGCAACGAGTCGCAGGCGCTGCCCTCGCAGCTGATGCCGTGGTCGAGGTTGACATAGTAACTCCCACCGACAAATCCTGTTCTGAGGATATTGCGTGAAAGCTCCATCTCAAGCTTCGCTGGTTCGACGGTCACCGTCACTTTCGCATCCGGGATGGAAGCGACGGCGTAGGTATAGTACGCAGTCGGCGTGACGACCACCTCATCGTAGAAGGCGATGAAGCGATCATGGGGCACGAGGAAGTGCCACGAGATGCCGTCGCGCGTGCCGTTGATGGTGTAGAGGCGGCACCAAATTCCTGTGAGGGGGTCGCGGCCACCGATGAGCGTCACGGTCGGGATCTCAGCTTCCTGGTTGATGAACAGGAAGTTGGAGATGAGGTCGGCCTTGGGTACCTCGGTGTTTACAGGTTCCGCAGCGAATGCGAGGGTGAGAAGTGGGAGCAGAGCGAACATGAAATCCTCCTTTGAGGGTAAAAAGGCGACTTAATCGACGCCGTTTGACTGAACAAAATATCACAAAACAACCCTTTTGTCAATGTGCAGAACTTAAAAATTGGCCAAAACAAGAGAAACTGGCGGGATTTGCCCGCGCCTCTCACCTCGTCGCAACTAAGGTTCGGGCTGGGCACCGCCTCGGTATGAAGTAGAGCGCCGAGCTCTCACTTCATACCTCGCGATGCTCAAATCCCGACGAAAGCCAAGCAGTTGACTTTCTCCAAGCCAACAAAAAAACAGGCAAATGCCTGTTTTTTGGTCGGGCTGGCGGGATTTGAACCCACGACCTCTTCGTCCCGAACGAAGCGCGCTACCAACTGCGCTACAGCCCGTCGTGAGTCAAAATAATGAAAAAGTATATTGAAAGCTCAGCTCGGTGGCGGAGGGAGAGAGATTCGAACTCTCGATACCTTGCGGTATACACGCTTTCCAAGCGTGCGCACTAGGCCGCTATGCGATCCCTCCAGGCGAGGGGATTGTAGCCCACCGGCTGGCTATAATCAAGCCCGAATGCCCAGGTTAATCTTTACGCCCTTTTACCGTTGAGGTAATATTGCCGTAATTTACGGGCTATAGCGCAGCGGTAGCGCGCATGCATGGGGTGCAAGAAGTCGTGATTTCGAATTTCACTAGCCCGACCAATATGAAATTATTATCTTACTCAACCTGGCCTGCCGTCTTTGCCGCTTGGCAAGCAGAAGAGGGAACTGACCCAGCCTGGCAGGCCGAAGCCCTCAAACGAGGTTTTACTAGCTGGGCTGACTGGCGGGGCAGCATCGCTGAGTCTAAGCTCGGAGCCGCAAACCTCGACTGGCAAATTTTTTCCTTCGACAACCCAATGATGGAAATCCCAGCCATGCTCCTCGGCCCGTTTAAAGGCTGGCAATCCCGCGTAGCCAGTATCGTCGCAGCCTCGTTTACAAATCTCATCGATCTTCCCGCTGAGCTCGAGTACTGGTCAACCAACCCAAAAATTATTTCGTTAATGAACAACTTTCCCTCACCAACCCAGTTCATCGCCGTCATCCGCGAAGACACCGGCGCCCTCGTCTGCTTGGAAGGTCATCATCGCGCCACCGCTGTCGCCCACGCCGCCAAACTCGGCCGTCCCATCAACTTCGACAGACTCACCATCGCCATCGCTCACCTTCCAGCCACTCATTGCGCCATCCTCAACGCTTCTTCATAATCAACCCTGGGGGTTGGTCGACCCCCAGGGTTGGTTTTTCTTTTTATCTAAGTTTTGGTACCATACCCTCATTATGGCCTACTGGCTGCTTAAGACCGAGCCTTCCAGCTACAGTTGGGACGACCTCGTGGCAGATAAAAAAACGGTCTGGGACGGCGTGCGCAACTTTCAAGCACGCAATTTTTTGTTGCAAATGAAAGCCAACGACATCGCTCTTATCTATCACAGTGGGGAACGGAAGCTCATCGTCGGCATCGCCAAAATTATCACCGGTCCTCACGCTGATCCCGCTGACGAGAAGTGGACAGCTGTAGATATTGCACCATGGAAACCACTGGCAAAACCAGTTACACTCCTCAGCATAAAACTCCGCAAAACACTCTCGCATATTCACCTCGTCAATCAATCTCGCTTATCCGTCATGCCACTTACCATCCCCCAAGCCAAGGCGTTGCTCAAGATGGGACTCACGGAACTCGAACGCTAAAATAAAAAAGAAAGAGCCGACAGCGCAGCTCCTCCTCTCCGGCTTGGCCAGAAGGTGAAACTGCGACTTGGCTCAGTTGGTGACGACGAAGTGACGCGAGTAGGCAGGCCATGGGTTCGGCGCGATGGGGGACGGTGTCGCGATCTTCTTGATCCGAGTGCTGTTCTGGCCGACAACTGGCGACTCAGCAGGCACTGCCACAGCGGCAGGTTCTTGTTCTACAGTTGAAGGAACAAAATAAGTGAAAAGAAACATGGACACCTCAGGAGTGAAAGATGGCGCTGGATGCGGCAACTCGTGGCTAACGGTAAATGAAAAACACCATTAAGTCAATCATCGAAATTACCGGGACTCAAACCAGAGGCTGCACCTCGCAGCCTCTGGCCTTCCTTTTATCGGCCTGTGGATAACCCAAAAACAAGTCCCGGACTCCAGGAGTCCGGGACTTGAACCGTTTACAACTATTTACTGTAATATCTCATCAATCCGATCAACGCTGTTATAGACTGCAGCCGCGTCATAGTCAGCAGCGCTGGTGATGTCCGTGCCGAAGACATAGTTGCCATGGAAGGCGTCGGAAATATCGTCTACCATATGGTTCCAATTAGTGCCGTAAATGGCGCTGGCAGTTGCCTCACTGTTGATGCCGCGCAACTCACCACCGGTGCCAACCGCATAAACGGTGTTGACCGTGATAAACTTCACCAGTTTCAAACCTGGGTGATAGGTAACATTTTTTCCAAGTGTCAATGAAGCCATGTAGCTATCTGTCACGATAATTACATCATCGAAGTCTGCGTACCAGCTGAAGTAAACTTTTTCATTTGGGAAAGCATGTCGTTTGCCGTAAGTGGTGTCGAGGTAATAAACAGCGCGACATGGGTCGTTGACCTCGGACCCATCTTCACAGGCCATCTTGACTAGCGATCCGGGGTTTGCGCTGGTGTAGCTGCTGGCTGGAATAGTAACGCTAATGGTTGCTGTATTGCCAGTGCCAACATTACCTACAGCGTCCCAGCACTTTGCATAGATCGTGAACGACCCTTCGCTGGTTGGCGTGTAGCTTAAGCTGGCCGTCCCACTCGTCAATGCCATGGTGCCAACGCTATTACCGTTGATATAAAGTGAGCAACTAGTCACGCCAACAGCATCAGTATAGCCAGTTGAGAAGGTCGTTGCGACATTCTGAATGGCCGTCGTTGGAGTGATGCCGCTGACGCTTGGGGCAGTGGTGTCTACTTGACTCGAGCCAGATGACGAGGCGGCGGCTACTGTGACTGTGGTGGTGCTACCTGTACCAACATTGCCTGCAGCGTCAGAACATTTTACATACATAGAATAAGAGCCAGATGAGACGGGGGTATAGCTCAGGCTGGCGACATTGCCAGTCAAACTCATACTACCAACATTGCTACTATTTACATAAAGTGAGCAACTAGTAACGCCAACTGTGTCGCTATAACTGGCTGTAAAAGTAGTAGCCGAGCTTTGAGTAGCAGTAGTTGGTGAGACACTGCCGACACTCGGTGCCGTTGTGTCGGCAGTAACTGGAGCAGCACTAACGGTCACTGTGATGGCGGTGTTAGTCGCCACATTATCAGCCAAGTCAACGCAGGTATTGTAGGCGCTGTAACTTCCGGCCGCCGCAAAGGTATAGGCTAGGGTATAGCTTTCTGAAGCTCCACTGTAGGTGAGGGTGCCAACATTACTGTCGTTTATGTAGAGACTGCATGAGCTAATGCCACTCGAATCTCCAGCCCGAGTACTGAAAGTTACAGCTGTGCCAGCGGTAGCAGTAGTTGGCGTCAACGAATAGAGTGTCGGAGCAGTTAGGTCGACGGTGAATGATGTGCCAGCAACCGCACCGACATTGCCAGCTGCATCAAGAGCATAAACGGAGACGGTATGTGAGCCAGAGGTCAACGCGCTAGTTAATGTGTAGGTGGTGACCTTGCCAATATTCGTTGCCACGCCGGAGTCGACAGCGAAATAGTATGTGCTAATAGCGCTTAAGGTATCGGTTGCCGCCGTCCAAGTAATGGTTGGCGTTGAGTCATTCGTCAGCACGCCACTACTCATCGCGACATTGGTTGGGGCATTTGGGCCAGCAACATCATATTTTAGAATATCGCCAGTTTCAGCGCCAAGATAAGCCACGCTCGCCGAATAGTAGGCTACAGCATGCGGCTCGTAACTACCTGTTATTGCGGACGACGACCAGGTGCTACCGCCGTTAATAGTCGACTCCACCGTGCCAGCATTACCAGTTACTATGCAGTTCGTAGTTGAGATGCAGGAAATATCGGTAACAGTCTCGGTAACTCCGAAGTCAGGTAGAATCTGTAGATTAACAATGGAGCTAGAAGAGCTGTAAGTTACTTTCGCGATAAAGCGATTAGTACCGCCGATGTAAGCAATACTAGACGACGCTACTTCGATCGCATAAATTGAGTTTGTCGTGCCAGTGTTAACAGTAGCCCATGCTGGTATGGCACTTGCTGCATCGGTCGACTTGTACAAATAGCCAGCTGTACCACCAACTAAAACATTATTACTGCCATTTGAGTCGATTGCTAGTGGGTCGACGAATGTCGTGCCTGAAAGATTAGTCCAGGTTACGCCGCTGTCTTGAGTGCGATAAAAGTCGCTATCACTCGTGGCAATGTAGGCGGAGGTCGACGAGGTGACGGTCACGCTGTAAATATTGGAAGTGCCGACGGTGCTTGATGAGGCGTCAGTCCAAGTTATTCCAGCGTCAGCGGTCTTGAGTAGGGCACCATTATCACCAACAGCTAAACCAAAGCCGAAGGTTGCCGAGTAGATGTCGACAGCGTGCAGTGTGGTGGTTGCTGTTCCCCACGGTGATGTCACCGTACTCCAGTCCAAGCCGTCAGTGGTGCGGATGATGGTATTATTTGTGCCGACACCAACGCACAGGTTAGTACCAAAGCAGTCAATACCACGAATACTGTTCGCAGTTGGGGCGTCGGTGGACACAAAGGCAGCGGCGGAGACTACCGCTGGCAGTAGCCACGCGAGTAAAGCCATCAGACATAACGGAGCAAGCAGTCGTCTTTGCATAAAACCTAAGGCTAAGAATAGTTGCTCATAGTATAGCGTAGTTGTAGAATATCGTCTGTATGCACTGGTTCATTCCGCTTTTACTCATTTTCGGCTTTCTAACTGGTCACGCTATTCATGACGAGAATTTTACGGTTTTGCTAACAATATTTTCGCTTATTGCCTTGTGGCCGTTAGCTAACGATTTGTGGCGTGAGAAACAGTGGAAGGTTGGCCTGTTCATTGTCGTAATCGGCGTTGTTTTGTCGCTGGCCGTAGCCCCAGTCTTCGCCTGTTTAACTGTCGCTCTGGGAGGTAGCGCTTGGCTGCTCGCCGAACATTACGGACAATCACTTGGCCGGCAATTGCTTATTGGCGGCTTGGCCACCGTTCTGCCAGCTCTGGTTGTTGAGCCGGCTGGTCTGGCGCTTGGGCTGTGGCATTACAACGCCTACGGTTTGTATTACGGCGTACCACCAGTTGTCGCGCTCACCTGGTTTTGCGTTGGTGGGGCAGTGGCGGTCTTGACTATCCGCTATCTGGCACCCAAAACTATTGTACAAAGCGGCGCTATGAAAAGCGTATTACTGGTACTGGCAGTTTCCACTGGCGTCTGCACAGCGTTTGGCCTATGGCTGCCGGCAATTCTCGGCCTACTGCTATTATTGTACGGTTTTCAGGTTTTGCACTATGTTTAATGAGGTGTGGTAGACTAATAAAGGTCTCTTAGAGACCTGCTATGTCACTTAGAGACCTTTTAGCGAATATGCGAAAAATAATTTTGGGTACCGGAGAGTCATATCATGTTCTTAACCGAGGCGTAGATAAGAGGATCGTCTTTGAAACTTTTGATGATTATAATAAGTTTCAGCAGTATCTTTATCTATTCAATGACGCAAATTATCGTAATCCAGGCACTGACCCGCTTTATAATGAAGTATTGTTAGCTGGAGCGTACGACTTACAGCACGAACGAGATCCATTAGTCAGTATCATTAGTTACTGCTTATTGCCGAATCATTTTCATCTTGAATTGATACAGAAGCAAGACAAGGGCATAGAAAAATTTATGCATAAACTTCAGATGGGATTTGCTCGCTATTTCAATCGTCAAAATAATCGACGAGGGAGATTGTTTGAAGCTGTTTATTTAGCTATTCATATAACCGAGGATGCTCAATATTTTCATTTACCTCGTTATATTCACTGTAATGCTCTCGATCTCACTAGTCCCAGCTGGCGTGAAGGCCGTGTTGATGACTGGCCAGTCGCCCTGAAACAGTTGGATAATTATATGTGGTCGAGTCATGGTGCGTACATGGGAAGAAAACAGGATTTACCCATTGTCGACATGGTAGAAGTGAGGAAAATATTTCCTACCCCTGCTTCGTATAAAGCTTTTCTTCAGGAATGGGCGTGTCGGGAGCTTCCATGTGCTTCAGGTCTCTTAGAGACCGGCGAGGTCACTTAGAGACCTGAAGCACTATGCTCGAACCAAAAGACGAAATTCGCCAAAAGCTAGATGTCGCCGAAGTTCTTGGTGAGTATTTAACGATGAAACCAGCTGGGAGCGGCAGTTTTAAGGCCGTCTGCCCATTTCATAGTGAACGCACGCCAAGTTTTCATATTTCTCACGAGCGCCAAATTTGGCATTGTTTCGGCTGTGACAAGGGCGGTGATATTTTCGCCTTTGTCATGGAAATGGAAGGCATGACATTTCCCGAAGCCGTCCGTCACCTTGGCAAAAAAGCTGGCGTCGAAGTACCCGAGTTCCACCCAGTTTCGCAGGCCACGGTCGACGCCAAAACTGCCTTGCTCGCCATTCACGAAACAGCCCAAAAGTACTACGCCGCCGTTCTCACCGCGAGCCTCGAAGCAGCCGGTGCACGCGACTACCTTGCCAAGCGTGGAATCACCGCCGACCTCATAGAAAAATTTGGTCTCGGCTATGCGCCAGACCGTTGGGATAGTCTAGCCACCGCTCTTACTAAACGGGGCTACACTGCCAAAGCCATCATGGAAAGTGGCCTCGGCCTAGCCAAAAAATCCGGCGGTGGCACCATTGACCGTTTTCGTCATCGCATCATGATCCCGCTGCACGATCCTGTCGGCCAAGTCGTCGGCTTTACCGGTCGTATTCTTGACGGCGGCAAAACCACTTCGTCAGAAGCGCCGAAATACATGAATTCACCCGAGTCGCACATTTATCATAAGGGCGAGGTACTTTATGGTCTTCACCTCGCAAAAACTGGCATGAAGATGGCCGGTTCTGTCATTATCGTCGAAGGCAATCTTGATGTCGTCGCCTCGCACAAGGCCGGCGTCGAGAACATCGTCGCCAGTTCCGGCACGGCGCTAACAGAAGCGCAGCTCCGCATACTTTCTCGCTACACAAAAACTCTCATCTTTGCGCTCGACGGTGACGCAGCTGGTATCGCGGCCGCCAAACGCGTCTTTGACCTCGCGCTTCGTTTGCAGAAAAGTGAGAGTAACGCGCTCCTCGTCGCCCTCCGCTGCTTGCTTATCCCGCCCGAGCATGGCAAGGATCCAGACGAGGTCGTCCAAAAAAGTCCGGAGTTATGGCAGCAAATTGTTAGCGAGTCACGCGAGATTGTTGAATTTTTCTTCGACCACACTATCCGTGCTTTTGAGTTGCGTGGCTCGTCGAGTATCGAAGATAGGAAAAAACTCATCGCCGAACTCATTCCAGAAGTAGCTCGTTTAACCAGAGCTGATGAGCGGCATCTGTACTTGCTCCGTATCGCCGACGCCACTCATGTCGACTTACCAGTGTTGACTGGCATGATGCCAGCTACCGCTAACCAGCCAGTAGTGACGCGTAAAGCGTCTACTGCTGGGCCTAAGCAACAGCGCGATGCCAAGTCCGCCGAATTTATTGTCAGCCTCATGCTCGCCGACGACTCCGTTGTTCCAGAAATTGTTGAGCGGTTACCAATAAATATAGTGCTACCTGAACCGTGGAACAAGCTTTACATCGACGCTTTAAGACTGTATACTGCGCCTCAGAACTCTGGCGCGATAAACAAATCGCTTTTTGCGCGCCAAGTAGGCGAATATCACGAGCAAGGCGCTGAGGCAGATGTCAATCTACTCGAAGCTACGCTTATCAGATTTGAAGAGCAAGTCCGAACATTAACCCCCGCCATGGTGCGGGCGGAACTCGACTTGCATATCGCTTTTTTTCAGGGTGCAGCGGCAGACAACCGTCGGAAAACGCTAGAGTCGGCCATTCGTGAGGCTGAGCTACGCGGCGACGCTGTCACACTGCAAGCACTTTTGACCGAGTACACCCAACTCATCCGGCATGGATAAATGGGTAATTGTTTTATGGCGCAAGCAAAAAAAGCCCAAGCGAAAAAGAACAAGCCAGCTAAGCCATTTTCAAAAAAGTTTCCAACCAAATCAGCAGCAAAGAAAAATACACATAAAAGATTCATTAGAGTTGCGAAAGCAAGGCCAGTACAAAAAGCTAAAATAAGCAAAAAGTTGGTAAAAGTTATTAGAAAATTAAAGCCATCAGCACAGAAAATAAAACCAGCTCGTAGGTTGCCAGAAGCCAAAAAAATCATCAACGAAGCTGCCCGTGAGGCTGCAAAAAAGTCAGCGCCACCAAGCGAGGAGTCGCTCAACCGCATGATGGAGCGCGGTCAAATGCGCGGTTTCGTGACGGAGAATGAAGTCATGTTCGCTTTTGGTTTTATTGAAGACCATCTTGATCTCTTTGATGAATTCCTGGATCGACTTGAACGCAAGGGTTTACACTTCGTCGAATTGAAGGAGGGTTTTCTTGGCGGCGGTAAGTCGCGCGACGATGTTTACGACAAGCTCCGTATTACTTCAGACAAGGAAAAGCAACGAGCCGCCAGCGAGTCGTCAGAGCTGACGCAGGACTCAATCCAAATGTATCTGCGAGAAATCGGCAAGATCCCACTCCTTACCGCGGAAGAAGAAGTTGCTCTTGCTAAGCGCAAGGAACGCAATGATAAGGAAGCAGAACGCCGCTTGATCGAAGCTAACTTGCGTCTAGTTGTCTCCATCGCCAAGAAGTTTGTCGGTAAGCAGCTCTCACTCCTCGACTTGATTCAAGAAGGCAATGTCGGCCTGTTCCGTGCCGTTAAAAAGTTTGAGTACCGCAAGGGCTATAAGTTCTCAACCTACGCCACCTGGTGGATTCGTCAGGCAATTACTCGTGCTCTGGCAGACCAGTCCCGTACCATTCGTATTCCGGTACACATGGTGGAAACCATCAACCGCTTCAAGCAGGTAGAACGCCGTCTTATTCAGGATTTGGGTCGCGAACCGTTGCTGGAAGAGCTAGCAGCAGAGCTCGACATGCCACTTGAGAAGGTGCAGCACATTCAAAAGATTTCGCAGGAAACAGTCTCGCTCGAAACTAGCGTTGGCGACGATGACGACGACTCCACGCTTGAAGATTTCATTGAAGATGTTAAAAACATTGCGCCGGACAAGGCTGCTGCTCGTCAGTTGCTCAAGGATTATGTCAATGAGGCCATGCGTGATTTAACTCCACGCGAACAAAAAATCCTGGAAATGCGCTTCGGTTTGGTTGACGGTGTGAGCCATACGCTGGAGGAAGTCGGCCGCGAGTTCGATGTTACTCGCGAACGCATCCGTCAGATCGAGGCCAAGGCTCTTGAGAAGATCCAGCAGAAGGACATTATTCACAAGTTGCGAGATTATTAGCATAAAAACAACACCAGGGGTTTGCAAACCCCTGGTGTTGTTTTTATGGTTTACGCTACCCCGTGCCTCTTACGATCACCCTCCGTCAAATATTGCTTACGAATACGGACATTGCTTGGAGTCACTTCCACATACTCGTCGGTATCAATGTATTCAAGCGCGCGTTCTAGGTTCATGTCGATCGGTGGAGTAATAACGACGATGTGGTCGGCACTAGCTGCCCGCATATTGGTGAGCTGCTTTTCGCGGACTGGGTTGACGGTCATGGTTTCCTTCATGCTAGCACCAATCACCATACCCTCGTAAACCTCGCAACCAGGCGCCACGAACAACGGGCCTCGTTCCTGTACCATCGCTAATGCATATGGTGTTGTTTTACCCATAAATCCGGAGATGATACTGCCAGTTGAGCGGCGGTTGATCTCGCCCTTATGTTGACCGTAATGTGAGAAGATGTGGGAAAGCGTACCTTCACCTTTTGTGTCCGTCATGAACATTGTTCGGTAACCAAGCAAGCCGCGGGTTGGAATTGAATACTCCAAGCGAGTAGAACCATTTTCGCTCATCAAATTACTCATTTCACCTTTACGGCGACCAAGCTGATCAATTACGGTACCAGCAAATTCGTCTGGGACATCAACTATTACAGCTTCCATTGGTTCCATCTTCGCGCCGTCAACTTCCTTCATGATTACCTGCGGCTGTGAAACTTGCAACTCAAATCCTTCGCGACGCATTTGTTCAATCAACACCGCTAAGTGCATTTCGCCACGGCCAGATACGCGGAACTCGTCACCAGTCTCAGGAAATTCAACCTTTAGTCCGACATTGGTTTCAAGCTCGCGTTCCAATCGTTCACGGATTTGACGGGAGGTCACAAGCTTTCCTTCGCGCCCAGCAAAAGGGGAGGTATTTACCATTAGGTTCATGGTCAAAGTTGGGGCATCAATACCGATTGTTGGCAAGGCCTCAGCCTCCTTATCCTCAGCCACGGTTTCGCCGACATAAATACCAGGAATACCAGCAATCTGCACAATGTCGCCAGCCTCAGCCTCAGTGACTTCCACCTTGGCCAATCCTTTATGTGTGTAGAGTTTGGTAATTTTGTGTTGTTCACGACTGCCATCCAAGTTGATAATGGTTACTGTTTGCCCAGCCTTGATGATACCTTCGTAAATACGGCCGACACCGATACGACCAACATAGCTATCGTACTTCAGGTTGGCGATCTGCATGCGCATTGGCACTGTGGTGTTACTTGGTGCTGGTGGCACGGTCTTCAAGATCAGATTAAACAACGGGCGCAAATCCTTACCTTCTTCTTCCAAATTCATTTTAGCGACGCCGTCACGACCGATGGCGTAGATGTGCTTGAAGTCAAGTTGTTCCTCCGTTGCTCCAAGCTCGACGAACAAGTCAAAAATCATGTTGAGTACGGCATCTGGGCGGGCGGTTGGCTTGTCGATTTTGTTAATGACGACGATTGGCTTGAGGCCGAGTGCCAAACTCTTGCGCAGCACGAACTTGGTTTGTGGCATCGGGCCTTCGTAAGCGTCGACGAGTAGCAAAACCGAATCAACCATGCGCAGCACGCGTTCTACCTCGCTGCCGAAGTCGGCGTGGCCTGGGGTGTCGACGATGTTGATCTTGATGCCGTCGACGATAATCGAGGTATTTTTGGCGTAGATAGTAATACCGCGCTCGCGTTCGAGTTCGTTGCTGTCCATGACACAATCCTGAATAACCTCTCGGTCGGCGAAGGTACCAGATTGCTTGAGCATGGCGTCGACCAAAGTGGTCTTGCCATGGTCTACGTGAGCGATGATGGCGATGTTGCGGAACTCCATAATAATCATTAGAAACAAAAAAGGTGCAAACACCCAAATTTGCCCGAAGTATGGCCTATTTTTGGTTTTTGGTCAACACCGTGGTGGTCTACCTCGAGCGTATACCCTCGAGGTAGACCACTTATCCACAGAAAAGCCCATAAAAAGAAGCGCACCGCAACCGGGGTAGGCCGGCTGCAGTGCGGAGGAGGCGGGGGGAGTTGCTGATACGCGAGGGTGTCAGCGGCTAGGTTGGGCGAGCGTGCGCAGCATCTCCTCGGTGAACTCCGTCTCCACAAAGAAGCCGTGCTGGTGCGCCATGAAAAGCTTGATTTTCTCACGGCAGCGGCGGTCCGGCACCATGTCTGCGAACCTGGTTTGAGTCAGCTCCGCGAACTGCCAGTTCTTCTCGAGGCCGTGCTTGGTCAGCGGGGCGAGCTCGGGGCAGGCCTGTACATCGAGCGGCTGGAGCAGCTCCCGGAACCGTACTTGCGCGGAAGTAAAGCTCACATGGACCGTGGCGGCCGAGACGATGTTGTAGTCACTGCGGAAGCGGGAACGAAGGGAAAGCGAGATGCTCTCCATTTCTTCCTGGTGGGGGAGTGTGCCTGTGGGCGTCGTGGGCTGAGTTGTTGTTTCGTCGGGCGAGGGCTGGGTCTCGGACATGGGAGTCTCCTGGGGTGGGGTGGAAGTTGTCGTCGGTATGATCGACTAAAAAACGACTCGTGTCAAAAAAAATATCCACCGCCAGCCTTGCGACTGCGGTGGAGCGGGACGGGACGACGGTGACGGGGCTAGCTGTGCGGCCAGACTGCTCGCTCAGCTTCGGTGGGCGCGAAGCTGAACCACAGACCGGTGACCTCCAATGCTCGGTCAAACTTGCCGATGAGCTTTTCGCCTCGTTGTGTGCTGCCGAGTTGGCGGATGAAATCGCGCCGCAACGGATTTCTCTGGGCGGCAATGAGGTGCTGGACTCTGGGCAGATGGAGGAAGGTCACGGTGGCCTGGATCTCATAGCCGTCGAGCGCGAGGAGGTAGTCAGGGCAACACTCCCTCATGAACTCGTCGATCGGCTGGTTGAGCACCTCGGCCATCTTGGGATTGCCCTCGAAGATGTTCTCCCGCCGGCCTTGCAGTACGCGCAGCATCTCTTCGCGGAGCCCAACTCCGTGCTGCAGTCCCTGCGTTGCCATGAACCTCTCAATGTTCTCGCGAACTTCATAGTTTGGCGTCACCGCCTCCAGCTGCTCAAGAGTCATGTTCGCGTACTGCCAATTCAGCTGGTACCCAGCTTCGGTGAGGAGGCGCAGCTCTGCACACTGCGCCACATCAAGCGGCAGCCTGAGATGCTCGATAATACTACCCTTTGGCAGGCGTGAGAGATGGGTCATGGCAGAGTCGGCGATGCGCCACATCCGTAAGCTGTAGCTAAAGATGGCGTTGTCGATGTCGTTGATGTCAGTCACTAAAACCTCCTTGTGGGTTAATGAGCCATGCAGTAGACGGCCAGTCCGTCACTTCATGGTTACACTATAAAACAATAAAAAGTAGCTAGTGTCAAGAAAATTACCAACTAATACTAATCGGTGCCTTGCCCATAAAACGAGCGAGAGGCTGCGGATAATCGGTAAACTGTAAACCAAACTGCGCTTTGAATTTGCTGAAACCTTGCCAAGATTTTGGCTCACCTGGTGTCCAAAAACAACCAAACTCTAAATATTTTATGTTAGCTTCAGGCGCCCGCAAAAACCAATAGTCCATCAGCCCCGTGCCGACAGAAACCTTTTTCGCTTCTTCACTATGAAACGACATGAGGTGAATTGACTGCTTGGTTTCTGGTACATCAACAAAAGCAAAACCAGCCTCCACTTGCGAGTGCGGAGTTTTGTGCCTGGCGCCCACAATGTGCAGCAGCGCACCATGACCACGGGCCTTCTGCTTAAGCATATTGCTAAACAAAAACTTCAAGAACGCGTCCTGCTTGCAGCGTTTGTACGCCATGATGTACTCGTCGACGGTAATCGGCACGATCTCCCATTCCGTTTGTTGCTTAAGCCACTGCTTGCGGTGTCGCTCTGCATGACTATCCCATTTTTTAAAATAATCTGCTGCGCCATCAATTGTCGCAAAACCAGTACGGCTAGTATTCATCACGAGACGAGTTGTCTTCCAACCAGCAGGAATTTCGTTATTGTTGACGCGCTGCCAAGTAACCAAACGCCACGGGCCAGTCGGGTCATATACTGGTTCGACATCACTCACATACCGTTCAAACCGCACCGGGCCGTACTTCCAAGCCACGCCAGTACAATCCTCCGTACCAACAATCGTGAAGCCAGCTTGCGTGGCAGCCTCGCGTTTCAAGTAGCCAGGATCCGCTAGGTATGTTCGGTAATCCTGGGGCAGGGGAGCGTTCTCGACGGGGGCATGAATAGGTTGAAAGGGTAGCCAAACCATAATATTAATTCTTCACAATCTTAGCGCATAATGTCGACAATAGAAAGAAGCCTATGTTGACTAACACAATGGTTCCGCCGCTCGCGAGATCAAGGAAGTAGGACGCCAGCAAGCCAATTTTCACAGATAGCAGCGAAATAACTACAGCCATGAGCCATGTTCGTGTGAACCCAACTTTGAATTGCATGGCCGCTAGCACTGGGATTACCATCAGGGCACCAATGAGCAGCACGCCAACTACATTTAGCGCAATCGCAATTGTTGCTGCACCAAGTACTGCTAGCACTCTATTAAGTAGGCCAACTGGAAGACCAGCCGCCCGAGCCGTGTCTTCGTCAAGTGAAATGGCAAAAAGTTGACGCCAGCAGAGGCAAGTTATCAAGAGAGTAACGCTGCCGATGATTATAATGTTGACGGCGTCGGCGGAGGTAACGGTCAGAATGTTGCCAAAAAGATAGTTGAGTATGTTGACATTGTGGCCATGCGCCAAGCCAAGCAGGACGACGCCAGTAGCTAAGCCGCCAAAAAGGAACAGCGGAGTAATCGTGTCTGCGGCCAAAATCTTTTTCTCGCGTAATTGCTCCATGCCAAGCACAGAGGCGACGCTAACCACGAGTGCTGCCGGGATCGCCGCCACACCGAGCAACAAACTTGCTGCCACGCCAGCTAATGAGATATGCGCCAAAGTGTCGGCGAGTGACGAGTAACGCCTCACTACAAAAAAGATACCAATAGTTGGCGCCACGAGCCCAACCATCAAGCCAACCACGAGGGCGCGTTGCATGAAGCCCAAGCTCAGTACTTCGATTATCGAGTTCAGCATATTAGGTAGCGTGATGATGAACTAAATTCTCGTGCGTTTCGTGGAACAGGTCGCGTAGCTGCGTGCCCTGGATATGACAGGATTTATTTCCATGACAAACTAATTGATGTTTGAGACATAGCGCGGAACCAGCTTCGCGACTAATAGCGTGGACATCGTGGGAGACAAAGATAATCGTCACGCCTCGTTTGTTGATCGACCTCAATAATTTATAAAAGTCCTCTCGTGACTGCGGGTCAAGCCCATCTACCGGCTCGTCAAGGAACAAGATTTTTGGTTCCGCGGCCATCGCCCTCGCTAGCATTACTTTTTGCCGTTCACCACCAGACAATCTGCTCATCGGCCGTTCGCGCAACTTCTCAATGTTCATTTCCTTCATGGCCTTATCGACTGCACAGGTATCAGTTTTGCGCCAGACACCAAGCCAGCCAAGTCGTGGCGTTCGTCCAGCTTTAACTACCTCCTCGACTGTAGCAGGGAACTGGTTATCAAGGCTGCCTCCCCTTTGCGCAACATAGCCAATCTGTTGCCTCACAGTCCATTTTATAGGCGAGCCTCCCAGAATTTTTATACCGCCACTCGTCGGCTTTTCTAGTCCGAGCAACAAGCGGAGTAATGTTGTTTTGCCGCCACCATTCGGCCCAATCACGCCAACATAATCGCCCTCGTGAATCGCAAAACTAAAGTCGTGCAATACCTCCTCGTCATTGCGAGTAAATGTAAGATGCTTAGCTTCGATTATCGTCGACGCTTTAGTTATTCGCATATCATACCAGTTCTTAAGTTCTGCAAGTTGGTTCGCATCACACTAATATAATCCTCACCAGCCGCTAATTCCTCATAAGTCAGTCCTTCTAATGGATTGAAAACCAGCGTCTGCGCACCAATCTCATTGGCAATAGTCTGCGCTAGCTTCGGACTGACGAGAGTTTCGAAGTAAATATACTTTATCTGTTTGTCTTGTGCGAGCTTGGCAATCTCGGCGAGTCGACCAGCCGACGGTTCAGCGTCAGGCGAAAGACCAGTCAAAGCAATAACCTCGAAGTTATAGGCGCTAGCCAAGTAGCCGAGCGCGTCGTGGCTGGCGACAATTGTTCGCTGACTACATGTCGTTAGACCACTTCGGAAAACATCGGCAAGAGATTGTAATTGAATCACATAAGCTGCAAAATTACGGGCGTAAGTCTCAACATTTCGCGGATCTGCAGTCGTTAATGTTTTGAGAATTACTTCGAGCTCATCGACGGCTAGTTCTGGGTCGAGCCAGAAATGTGGATCGTTCAATAGGGGGTCAGGTCTGGAATCGAGCATTTTGCGATTTATAACGGAATTCATCTCGATGACCAATTTATGTTGTGTTGTCAAATCAGCGGAAATTTTCTCAGCCCAACTGTCCAACCCCGCGCCGTTAAACAAAAACACATCAGCCGCATAAATGCTTTCAATCTGTTTTGGTGTCGGTTCGTAATCGTGAGGTTCTGTACCAGCTGGCGTAATTACTTCCACATTCACCAAACCGCCGCCGACCTGGTGGGCAAATTCGCCGAGTGTGTAAAAGGAGGCAACAACTTTCAGTTTATGCGTGGAGTCGGGGCCGGCTACCTGGCTGGGTTTGTTGACTGGCAAGAGGGCCAGACAGACTACCAGGATGGCGAAAACGACGAGACCGCCAAGGAGAAAGGATTTTTTCATAGGCTCTACTTGTTGCAACTAACTTGCATTTAGAATAGCAGTGTGTTAGCTTGGTGTCAATTATGCCAACGCCAGCCAAACCAACCAGATTAACACCTGTTCACTCCGAGCTCGCAACAATGCTCGCACAGTGCGGTCTCAAGGTGACTAGGCCTCGACTTGCCGTCCTCAAAATCTTCAAAAACAGCACCCACCCCATTAGTGTGCAAGAAGTTGCGGCCGCCCTCCCATCCCTTCCCACCATACAAGCCTCTCCTCCCATTAATTCCGTTACCATCTATCGCGTTATCGATTCTTTCAGGCAGAAGGGATTGATCCGCGAAGTCAACCTCCGCCACGGTCATCTCGATTACGAGATAATCGAGCATCTTGATGATCACCACCATATTGTCTGCACTAGCTGCGGACTGGTCGAAGACTTTTATGGTTGTGGCGCAACTTCTCTAATAAGAACTGCTATCAAAAACAGCCGCAACTTTGCGACTGTGAATGAGCATACGGTCGAACTCTTCGGCCTCTGCAGGAAATGTATTAGCCTCTAGTTTAGGCCCGAGCCTTCTTGGCAATTTGTGCCTTACTTGGTTTCTTAACATCTCTATTTTGTCGTGCGTCTCCTTTGCCCATATAATTTATTTAAGATTCATAAGTATAGTATAGCACATATCGCCAGATTATTTATACACTAGAAAGAATGGAACTCGTGCCAGCACCTGACCTCGCGCCGTTTCGATACTTACGCGCCACTTTCCAGCCAGCAAACTAGTTTTGTAAGAGTAGCCTCGGTAACCTTCACTCCGTCCGCCAGTCATCTGATAACTTAACACGCTTTTCGAGACCCACTTTTTACTCACATCATCATAAAATTGCCAGCGATGCACCAATGTTGCTTGCAAATCAGTCGGCGCCGAAACATTTGTAAAAGCATAAATCGGTTCACCTTGTTTAATGGTCATGGTGACGCTCGGAATAAGTTTCTCTAACCAATTTTCTGGTTGACTCACCAGTAGATACTCTCCATCACTGCGGGCGACATTATAAACAATCTTTGCTTCCCGTAATGAAAGTGGAATGGGAGGAATGACATTCGCAAAATAGAAAATCGTCAAAAAAGTGGCAATGCCAACCACCGTCAGCCAGTGCGTGCGCTGTGCGTCATGCCGTTCACCAACATTGAGGAAGAGTACCAAATAACCACCGAGCAATGTTATGCTTGCTAACACGCCGACCACAAACACCCACGGTTCCAGTGAATTAAAAATGAATGCCGACAGCGTCGACGACAGTGAGATGATGGCAAAAGAGAAAATACCAAACTGTACACCAGGTCTCGTAACAACCTGCCGTGCTGCTTCATTCACCACCATTATAACGGCAATTATGCCAATGATCGGCCAGCTAACAGAGATTGCTCCACTAAACCAGTAGAACAACAGCGCCGTACTCAGCAGGGAACCAATGGTGAATTGCTGTAAGAATGGCGCGATCAATCTAGCGTAGCGTAAAACTTTATTCTCGCCTCTAATCGGCGCAACAATTATCATCATCGTGCCAGCGCAAATAACGGCATACACAATACTAATAATCAGCGTCGTGTGTAAACTTAATAACCTAAACTGCAACGCGTCCGTGGTTGTACCAGCCAACAACATGAACGGCATCGTAAACCGCTCGTATTTTTTTGCGAGCTCGGACAGCCGTTTATAAGTTCTCGTTTCCTTTAATCTCTGTGTGAGCATACTTTCTGAACTGTTAATAATTTCTTAACAGTTGCATTTTAAGCCAATTCATCTTCAACACGCACTTCAATTCTGGGCGTGCCGTCGGCAGCTTGGCAGATTATCATTCCGTTATCAGGTTTGATATTCCTCATTCTTCACCATGAGTATAGCACGAAACATAACTATTTATGAGCCTCGAACACTTTGGTCACCGCCCATTTCTGAAACTCTGCCATCGGTGCAGCCATTAATTTATCGTACTTAATCCATTCAGGCAGATGATCCAGCTCAACGCGTTTTGAAATATCTTAAGCACCAGCTAGAGCAGAATAGAATGTTCCAATTTTATTCATCGGTCCGACAGATGCATTTGGGATAAACTGGTTTGCTTTTCCAATCAACTTTATGTCTGTAATCTCATACCCTGTCTCCTCCAATATCTCCCGTTTCAATGCCTGAATATCATCCTCGCCCGCATCAATTCCACCACCGGGTAAATGATACTTCCCGTTGACATTAGCCACTAAAATCTGTTTGCTCTCATTCAAGATAACTCCGTAAACCGAAAGGCGATTGATAGGATTTATTATCTCTTCACCAAACTGTATTGCATTCATAGACAGAAATTAATTACACCTTACCACCGCTCATAAACAGGCTTACCTTCTTGATAGCCAGCGTCGGTTTGACTGCTGATGATTGCTTTTTCAGAAAATTCCTTTAATGATTTGGCGCCAGAATATGTACAAGCGCTGCGCAAGCCAAAGGTGATGCGATCAAGAATATCCTCAGCACTTTCTTCGCCAGGCTTCAAATACATTTTGCTATGGCTAATACCTTCTTGGAAAAATTCTTTTTGTGCATTAGCAAAAGCATCCAGCTCTGAGTTTCGACCAACGACCGCACGATTGCTAGCCATACCAAAGTTTTCCTTATACCAACGCCCCTGTTCATCTTTTTGTAAATCGGCGGCACTCTCGTATGTTCCCGCAAACCAGCTACCAAAATATGCAGCAGTAGCTCCGGCTGCTACTGCCAACGCCACATCCCTAGGATATTTAATGCCGCCGTCGGCCCAAACTTCAGCACCATTCTGACTGGCTACACGAGCAGTTTCTAGTACGGCACTAAACTGTGGCCGGCCAACACCAGTCATCATTCGGGTTGAGCACATAGCGCCTGGCCCCACGCCAACTTTTAGAATATTGGCACCAGCAGAAATAAACTGTTCAGCAGCTCCAGCCGTCACAATGTTACCAGCACAAAGCGACGCTGCAGGATCGAGCATTGCTCGTACCAACCTAATTGCATCAACCATTCGTTGTTGGTGACCGTGTGCGGTATCCAGCACAATTAAATCGACGCCTGCTTCAAGTAGTTTAGTAACTCTGTCTTCCAATCCGGAACCAGCTCCAACCGCTACAGCCGTATAAAATTCACCTTTTGTGTTCAACGCAGGTTTATAGAACTGGGATCGCAATGCACCCATCTTGGTCAGTACGCCGACCAGCCGGCCCGCACTGTTGACTAGCGGCATTATATTAAGCCGAGTCGCAATTAGTTTGTTATAGATTTCTAGTGGGGAAGAAGTGTCAGGCATGGTAATCAAATCCCTAGTCATTGCATTGGCAACTGGAGTATGCAAGTCGCGCATCGCCGCATCTTTTTCTGTGAAGATTCCGACGGGCTTGCCTTGGTCGTCAGTCACAAACACCGCGCCGTGTGATCGTTTATTGATTAGATTGAGAGCAGTTTGTAAGGTCTGCGTTTCATCTAAAATGACTGGCGTCTCAATAATTGGATGACATTTTTTTATGTACTCAACAGATAACCTAATCTGCTCAATAGTTTTGTCTTGCGGCAAAACAACAATCCCACCTCGTCTTGTCACCGTTTCTGCCATCCGTCTACCAGCCACCGCGTTCATATTTGCAACCACTACTGGAATCGTTAGCGGTGTATGACTTATTGGCGCTACATTCACCTCCATCCTTGAACCAATGTCGGAATATTGCGGAAGAATAAAAACATCCTGATAAGTCAGCTCTCTCTGTTCGTCAGCTGGATGAATGAATTTCATAAAAGAGACTTTTTCTTTGCAGAAAATTATCCTTAGAAACGACAGGGCTGGCAGGTACCCCGTTCTTTGGACACATTTGCAACCTTTCGAGGCGGTAAATTAGTTGGGTATTAGGCGGTCATGAGGACTGCTATTTTGTTCTCTTGGTGAATCCTGTAAGTCACTGGTGGCATCTTCAGAGCGGTGTGGATTCTCCTGGTGTTGTAGTAGTGTATCTGGCGATGGACTGCTTCGGCAAGTTCGCCTAGGTCATGGAAGCGAGCCGGGTTACCAAACTCGAGCTTAAAGCCACTGTAGAACGACTCCTGGTAGCAGTTTTCCCATGGGGATGACTTCTTACTTTGTGAGGCTTTGGTGCCGTGAGCCTCAAGTAGTAGTTCATAACTGCCGCTCACATACTCACTGCCCTGGTCTGAGTGGATTTAGTATATTTAATGGCAGCGTCGGCCACGCTTAGGCCGTCTTTGATAGCTGATAATATCTCATCTTTAGTGGCTTGATCTGTATGGCGAGGCATATGGCATTGAATATGCCTTGAAACGAGACAATGTGTCTAGTTTGCGGGGTACCTGCCATCTGAACTCATGCTTTGACGCCAACTTTACCTATAGTTTGACTTATTCTAAGTTGATGCCTATACTTTACATATAGAAAATCATATTAAAAGAACAATTACTATGCAAAATCTCTCCTTTAAAGCTGGACTCTACAAGCAACAAAATGAATACAAAAGTTTTAGTCCGACAATCATCAATCAACCATTTTCCTGGAACGATCCAAAGATTGACGTTTTACTTGAAGACGCTAACCGTTACCTTGCTGAATTAAGCGCCTTTTCTCGCCTTGTGCCAGATGTAGACTTCTTTATCCGCATGCATGTTCTTAAGGAAGCCACAGCTTCCAGTAGAATTGAGGGCACACGAACTGGTATGGATGAGGCCTTATTACCAGAGGAAGCAGTTGATCCAGAACGCCACGATGACTGGTCAGAGGTTCAAAATTACACCAATGCAATGAATCGCGCTATTACTGCTCTTGCTGGTGTGCCATTGTCCATTCGTCTATTAAAAGATACACACAGAGTTCTACTCTCTGGCGTGCGAGGCAAGCATAAACTGCCGGGTGAAATTAGAACGAGTCAAAACTGGATTGGTGGCGCGACACTGAAAGACGCTGTTTTCGTTCCTCCTCATCCAACTGAATTACCGGATTTATTAAGTGATCTCGAAAAATTTTGGCACAATAAGAAAATTGAAGTGCCAAATCTAATCCGTATCGCCATTAGTCATTATCAATTTGAAACGATCCACCCCTTTCTCGATGGTAACGGTCGTCTTGGTCGTTTACTCATTACCTTGTATCTTGTCGAAAAAGATATGCTTAGTAGACCGACATTGTATTTGTCAGATTTCTTCGAGCGTAATAAGGGTAAGTATTGCGATGCTCTCACTATGGTTAGAGCATCCAACGACATCGAACATTGGTTGAGGTTTTTCTTAGTAGGAGTAGCAGAAACGGCTAAACAAGGTACAGAGACCTTTCGTAGGATTATTGACTTGCGTGAGCGTGCAGAGCGGAAGGTGCTTACACTTGGTCGTCGCGCTTCTATCGCTAGGGAACTTCTGAGCAAACTCTATTCCCAACCTATCGTAAATAGCCGGCAAGTTACAGAATGGCTCAAGGTAACACCACAGTCCACCATTACCCTCCTAAAAGCCTTTGAGAAGAAAGGCATTCTAAAAGAAACAACTGGCTTCAAACGAAATCGTATGTTCGTTTTTTCAGAATATCTAGATTTATTTACGGGTGATCTCTAAGTCACTATAGATGTCTCCGAAGGCTTGGCCAGCTTTCAGGTCATTACTATCGCAGTCCTCCATGCGCACAGCCAGGGCTTCGTTAAGATCTTTGACGACGGCGTACTGTACAAAGCAGGCTGAATTATTCTCTACTGGCGTCCGTGAGAAATAATATACCGGGTTCGTTGTACCAGCGCTCGAAGGGGTTGGTTCGACGGTAGGCCAAACATTGTCACCGTTGTAATAGGTATCGTTGATGAAGTCGGCCATGTTATATCCAGGCGAATCAATCCATCCAGTAGCCACAGTAATTATTCCACCATTCTCAATCTCAAAACTTGGTGCATTTTCCGACGCTCCCGAGCGAGCAACTTCTGACAAAGTATTCAATTGTGGGCTCCAGTTGAGTGTATAAGAGAATTGACCTTTTTCACTGGCAAATGTTTGTGAAATAGTGTCATGGGTACTTGTGTCATCTGCAGCAGATTTTGTTCCAGCCGCCAACTCAGCTTCTGAAGTCAAACTACATCCCGCACCTATCATGACAAGTATGGCAGACGCCGTGAGCAGCAATGAGATATTTCTGTTCATATATTTAATGTTAAGGAATTAAATGTTTATTGGATCCTACTAATTTTCAAAGCGTCTTGAATGGTTTTAACTATCGCCTGTACGAACGGATTGCTATCATAAAGTTTTGGAAACACTTTTTTTCCATCCCGTTCCTTTTGGATTATATTCGCACTCTCAAGGATCTTGATGTGCTGCGAGGTGAGTGGGAGCGAAATGTTGAGAATTGTGGCGATAGCACTGACGGTCAGTTTTGGTTGTTCCGCGAGGATTCTGAAAATTCGGTAGCGATTAAGATCACTCAGCACCTTAAAGGTTGCTACCATGCTCTTATCAGTCTCGTTAAGTATTTCACGATTTTTTTGAATTTCGCTTGTACTAAGCATAATTAGTTAGTTAATTGTCTAACTGTTTAACTATGCTCTTACGAGAATCATCTGTCAATACGGACTTGGTGAGTTCACATTCAAAGCCGAACACCTAGAAGCCAATATAAATACCCTAAAAGCCTTAAAAAGACGGCAGCCGAAGCTGTCGAATGTTATTAACTTCCGCTCAAAACCCCGTCCCGTAAGGGCGGGGGCAGCCAGAAGCTGGGCGACGAGCCTTGTCTTGTGTAAGCTCCATTATGTATGGAGTT